>NZ_CAJMZF010000012.1:0-201923 GCF_905220245.1 Paraburkholderia sp. J63
AGAATAAAAAACCCCGCACAAAGGCGGGGTTGATCTTTACACTTTCCAATTACGGGTGGTCAGAACGGAATATCGTCGTCCATCTCATCGAAGCCGCCGCCGGCCGGCGCGTTCGAACGGCCCGCGCCACCGCCACCGCCAGCACCACCACCGCTCGCGCGTGGCGCGCCACCACCCGACGCACGGCCGCCGCCGCGCGGTGCGGACTGCTCGCGGCTATAGCCGCCGTCGTCGCCCATGTCGCCGCCCGACGAGGCGCCGCCGCTGCGGCCGCCCAGCATCTGCATCTGGTCGGCGACGATTTCCGTCGAATAACGGTCGGTGCCGTCCTGCGCCTGCCACTTGCGCGTGCGGATGCGGCCTTCGATATACACCGACGAACCCTTCTTCAGGTACTCGGAGACGATCTCGGCCAGACGGCCGAAGAACGCCACGCGGTGCCATTCGGTCATTTCCTTGAACTCGCCGGACGCTTTGTCCTTGTAGCGGTCGGTGGTCGCGAGGCGGATGTTCGCCACGGCGTCGCCGCTGGGCAGATAGCGCACTTCCGGTTCGGCGCCGAGATTGCCGACGAGGATCACCTTGTTCACGGATGCCATGTGTTTCTCCTGTTGATTCCGTTGCGATCGGCAGCCGCGCGATTCGTGTGCATCGACTTCACATTGCGATGCACCGCGCACGAACAGCCTTTCGCGAAAATTGTTGCCGCGAACGCGAGGTTCGCTTCAAAGCAGATGGCGGGCGAATTGGGCCGCCCTGGCCGCCCTGCCCGCGCCGCTTGCCGAGGCCCGGCCCCATCAAGCCCGCTTGGGCTGCACCTTCAGCGGCACTTTCATATAGGCTGCGATTATAAGCCAGCAAAACACCAGCCCTGAGCACGCATAGAAAACCGCGCTCGCGCTGCCGTGCTTGAGCAGCCAGCCGCCCACCACGCCGCCGAGCGCGAGCCCGATCGACTGGGTGGTGTTGTAGACGCCCGTGGCCGCGCCCTTGCGGTTGCCCGGTGCGAGCTTGGACACCAGCGAGGGCTGCGAGGCCTCCAGAATATTGAAGCCGAGAAAATACACGAACAGCACGGACGCCACGATTGCTATGGTATGCGCAAGCGAGCCAAGCAGAAGCTGGCCGATCAGGATAAGCCCAATGGCCGAGCACAGCACGGGCTTCATCTTGCCCCGCTTTTCCGCGGCGATGATGGCGGGCACCATCAGCACGAACGAGACGCCCATCACCGGCAGATAGATCTTCCAGTGCGAGGCCACGGGCAGGCCCGCGTCCACGAGCAGGCGCGGCACGACGAGGAAAAGCGCCGTCTGCGTGGCGTGCAGCACGAGCACGCCGAAGTTCAGGCGCAGCAGCTCGACGTTGTGCAGGACTTCGGCGAACGGCGCGCGCACGTGCACGGGCCGGGGCGCATCGGGGACGATCCAGAGCACCACGCCCACGGCAAGAATCGAGAACACGCCTACGAGCGCGAACAGGCCGCTCATGCCGACCCAGTGGAACACGATAGGCGCGCCCACGATGGCCACCGCGAACGACATGCCGATCGAGCCGCCCACCATCGCCATGGCCTTGGTGCGGTGCTCCTCGGAGGTGAGATCGGCGATGAACGCTAGCACCGCAGAGGAAATCGCGCCCATGCCCTGAATCACGCGGCCGACGATGATCCACGTGATGTCGTGCGCGCCCGCCGCGACGAAGCTGCCGATGGCGAAGATCACGAGGCCGATCACGATCACGGGCTTGCGGCCCATCTTGTCGGAAAGCCAGCCGTAGAAGATATAGAGAAGCGACTGCGTGACGCCATAGGCACCGAGCGCGATGCCGACGAGCAGCACGTTGTCGCCGCCGGGGATGGTTTTCGCGTAGACCGAAAACACCGGCATGATCATGAAAAGGCCCAGCATGCGCAGCGCGAAGATGGCGGCGAGCGACACGGTCGCGCGCATTTCGGGCGCGCTCATGCGTGAAGAAGTAGCGGGTGAATTGGAGGACATCGGAGCGTTTTTTGATTGGGCCGCCGCTGCGCGCGTCACTGGGCCTTGGGGCGGGCGAGGGCGGACGCCACGCCTGAAACCATTTCCGGCCGATTGTTGTCGGACCCCTTGCCGCCGGATCTCTTCCAGCGCCCCTCGCGCGGCCTCGCCGCAGCCATTCGGGACCCTTTCAAAGACTGTCAGCAAGCCGTAACGGCGGTCTGGAAAAGTCGTTATAGTAGCAGGTTTAGCCTCCCTTTCTCCCGCAGGTTCATGGAACAAATCCGTATCCGTGGGGCCCGAACCCACAACCTGAAGAACGTCAATCTGGACCTGCCGCGCCACCAGCTCGTGGTAATCACCGGGCTCTCGGGCTCGGGCAAGTCCTCGCTTGCGTTCGACACGCTCTACGCGGAAGGCCAGCGCCGCTACGTGGAGAGCCTCTCGGCCTACGCGCGCCAGTTCCTGCAACTGATGGAGAAGCCCGACGTCGACCTGATCGAGGGTCTCTCGCCCGCCATCTCCATCGAGCAGAAGGCGACCTCGCACAATCCGCGCTCGACGGTGGGCACGGTCACCGAGATCCACGACTACCTGCGCCTGCTCTACGCACGCGTGGGCACGCCCTACTGCCCCGACCACGAGATTCCGCTCGAGGCGCAAAGCGTCTCGCAGATGGTGGACGCCGCGCTCGCGCTGCCCGAGGAAACGAAGCTGATGATCCTCGCGCCCGTGGTCGTCGACCGCAAGGGCGAGCACGCCGAGCTCTTCGACGACATGCAGGCGCAGGGCTTCGTGCGCTTTCGCGTGCGCTCGGGCGGCGGCACGGCCAACGAAGGCGAGGCGAAGATCTACGAAGTCGAGTCGCTGCCCAAGCTCAAGAAGAGCGAGCGGCACACCATCGACGTGGTGGTGGACCGGCTGAAGGTGCGTCCCGACATGAAGCAGCGTCTCGCGGAGTCGTTCGAAACGGCGCTGCGCCTCGCCGACGGCCGCGCCATCGCGCTCGAAATGGACACGGGCCGCGAGCACCTGTTCAGCTCGAAGTTCGCCTGCCCGATCTGCTCGTACTCGCTGCCCGAGCTCGAGCCGCGCCTGTTCTCGTTCAACAACCCGATGGGCGCGTGTCCGGAATGCGACGGCCTCGGCCAGATTACGTTCTTCGACCCGAAGCGCGTGGTCGCGCATCCGTCGCTGTCGCTCGCGGCCGGCGCGGTGAAGGGCTGGGACCGGCGCAACCAGTTCTACTTCCAGATGCTGCAAAGCCTCGCGGCGTTCTACGATTTCGACATCGACACCGCGTTCGAGGACCTGCCCGAGAAGGTGCGCAAGATCCTGCTCTATGGCTCGGGCAAGCAGGAAATCCCGTTCTCGTACGTCAACGAGCGCGGCCGCACCTCGGTGCGCGAGCACGTGTTCGAAGGGATCATCCCCAATCTGGAGCGGCGCTACCGCGAGACCGATTCCGCGGCGGTGCGCGAAGAACTGGCGAAGTACCAGAACAACCAGGCCTGCCCGCACTGCGAAGGCACGCGTCTGCGCCGCGAGGCGCGCTTCGTGCGGATCGGTTCCAATGAGGAAGCGCGCGCGATCTACGAGGTGAGTGGCTGGCCGCTGCGCGACACGCTCGGCTACTTCCAGACGCTGCACCTCGAAGGCGCCAAGCGCGAGATCGCCGACAAGGTGGTCAAGGAGATCGTCGCGCGGCTGATGTTCCTCAATAACGTCGGGCTCGACTATCTCTCGCTCGAACGCAGCGCCGAAACGCTCTCGGGCGGCGAGGCGCAGCGCATCCGCCTCGCCTCGCAGATCGGCTCGGGCCTCACGGGCGTGATGTACGTGCTCGACGAGCCGTCGATCGGCCTGCATCAGCGCGACAACGACCGGCTGATTTCGACACTCAAGCATCTGCGCGATCTCGGCAATTCGGTGATCGTGGTCGAGCACGACGAGGACATGATCCGCATGGCCGACTACGTGGTCGACATGGGCCCCGGCGCCGGCGAGCACGGCGGCATGGTGATCGCCGAGGGCACGCCCCAGCAGGTGGAGAACGACCCGGCCTCGATGACCGGCCAGTACCTCAGCGGCGCGCGCCGCATCGACTACCCGGACGAGCGCATGGAGCCCGGCGAGCGGCGCCTGCGCATCATCGAGGCCTACGGCAACAACCTCAAGCACGTGACGCTCGACCTGCCGGTGGGCCTGCTCACCTGCGTGACGGGCGTCTCGGGCTCGGGCAAGTCCACGCTGATCAACGACACGCTCTATCACGCGGTGTCGCAGCATCTGTACGGCTCGTCGGCGCAGCCGGCGCCGTTCGAGGCCATCGAAGGGCTCGAGCATTTCGACAAGGTCATCAACGTCGACCAGTCGCCGATCGGCCGCACGCCGCGCTCGAATCCGGCCACCTACACGGGCCTTTTCACGCCCATCCGCGAGCTGTTCGCGGGCGTGCCGGCGGCCAAGGAGCGCGGCTACGAGTCGGGCCGCTTCTCGTTCAACGTGAAGGGCGGCCGCTGCGAAAGCTGCCAGGGCGACGGCGTGCTCAAGGTGGAAATGCACTTCCTGCCCGATGTCTACGTGCCCTGCGACGTCTGCCACGGCAAGCGCTACAACCGCGAGACGCTGGAGATCCAGTACAAGGGACGGAACATCAGCGAAGTGCTCGACATGACGGTCGAGACCGCCTACGAGTTCTTCAAGGCCGTGCCGGTCGTCGCGCGCAAGCTCAAGACGCTGCTCGACGTGGGTCTGGGCTACATCCGCCTCGGCCAGTCGGCCACCACGCTCTCGGGCGGCGAGGCGCAGCGCGTGAAGCTCTCGCTCGAACTTTCCAAGCGGGACACGGGCCGCACGCTGTATATACTCGACGAGCCGACCACGGGTCTGCATTTCCACGACATCGCGCTGTTGCTGGAAGTGATCCACCGGCTGCGCGACCAGGGCAATACGGTGGTGATCATCGAGCATAATCTCGATGTGATCAAAACCGCCGACTGGATCGTGGACATGGGCCCCGAAGGCGGCGCGGGCGGCGGCCAGATCGTGGCGCAGGGCACGCCCGAGCAGGTGGCGAAGGCGAAGGCGAGCTTCACGGGGCGTTATCTCGCGCCGCTGCTCAAGCGCCAGGCGGCCGCGCTCGACGCGGCCTCAGGAAAATAAGCAGTAGAAAATGCTGCACTAGCAACAACAGTGCGGGGGCGCCTGCGCCCCCGCGGTCTGGAGACGGAATACACCCAACATGGTCAAGCGCAACGAAGCGACAGACGATAAACAGGTGCGCGACCTGCGGCCGAGGCCGGTCAGGCTCACGAGCGACATGAGCCTGCCGAAGCTCTCGGCGGTGGAAGTGGGCAGCTATGTGGCGGCGCTCGCCGGCTTGTGGGCGGTGCTGCACCTGGATCTGCTCGGTGCACTGCTCGCGGGGATGCTGGTCTTTCAGCTCGTGCACACCATCGCGCCGCTGATCGAGCGGCGCATGCCGAGCCAGCGCGCACGCTGGATCTCGGTGGTGCTGGTGTCCATCGTGATCGTGGGCGTGCTCACGGGCATCACGGTGGGCGTCATCGAGCAGTTCGAAAGCGACGTGCCGAGCGTGCAAAAGGTGATGGCGCAGATGATGACGTTCGTCGACCAGGCGCGCGCGCGGATTCCCGACGCCATTGCGGCCTATCTGCCCGTGGACGTCGCGCAAATGAAGCTCAAGGCGATCGCGCTCATGCACGAGCACGCCACCCAGCTCGGCCAGGGCGGCAAGAACGCCGCGCGCATCTTCGGGCGCATCGTGATCGGCATGATCATCGGCGCGATCATCGCCATTGGCGCGCAGAAGAACGCCACGCGGCTGCCGCTCTCAACGGCTTTCGTCACGCGCGTGGCGCGCTTTGCCGACGCGTTTCGCCGCATCGTGTTCGCGCAGGTGAAGATCTCGGCCATCAACACCGTGTTCACCGGGCTTTTCCTGCTGCTCGCGCTGCCGGTGTTTCACGCGCCGCTGCCGCTCGCGAAGATGCTCGTCGTGGTGACTTTCGTGGTCGGCTTGCTGCCCGTGATCGGCAACCTGATATCGAATACGCTGATCGTCGCGATCGCGCTCACCGTGAGCCTGCCCGCGGCAGTCACGGCGCTCGTGTTCCTGATCCTGATCCACAAGCTCGAGTATTTCCTGAACGCGCGCATCGTGGGCGGCCAGATCGAGGCGCGCACGTGGGAGCTGCTGGTCGCGATGCTCGTGATGGAAGCCGCGTTCGGCGTTCAGGGGGTGATCGCCGCGCCCATCTTCTACGCGTATATCAAGCGCGAGCTGATTTATCTGCGGCTCGTTTGACGCTGTGGCGAGGCGGCCTGGGCCGTCTCTGCTTCAGCCTCTGTCGCGCCTTCCGTTGTGATTTCGAACCACCGCCGCCCTTCGCGCGGCGGCCCGTCTCATCCCTCGCGCGGCTCGCCCATGCCGTCCGCCATCCCCTCCTGCCCCACCGCGTAGACGGCCACCTGCACGCGGCTCGTGAGGTTCAGCTTGCGCAGGATGTTGCGCACGTGAATCTTCACCGTGCTTTCGGCCAGGTCGAGCGTGCGCGCGATCTCCTTGTTGCTCGCCCCGCGCGCGAGTTCGCGCACGATGTCGCGCTCGCGCGCGGTGAGCGTCTCGCCGCTCGTGCGCGGCGCGCTCGGCGTGCTCGGTGGCGAGGCCGGCTTGCGCATCTGCTCGACGAGCTTCGCGGTCATGTGCTCGGTGATCACGGGCTGGCCCGCGGCGGCCTTGCGGATGGCCGCAACGAGCGCCTCGGCATCGATGCTCTTGAGCAGGAAGCCGCTCGCACCCGCGCGCATCGCGGCGGTGAGCTCGTCGGCGTCCTCGGAGACGGTCAGCATGACGACGGCCGTATCGGGCAGGTCCTGCACCAGCAGTTGCAGCGTTTCGAGGCCCGAGAGGCCGGGCATGTTCAGATCGAGCAGGATCACGTCGGGCGTATGCTGCTTCGCGCGCTTGATGCCTTCGACGCCGTCCGACGCCTCGCCCACCACTTCGAGGTCGGGCTGGCGTTGCAACAGCGCGCTCACGCCCGAGCGAAAGAGCGTGTGATCGTCGATGAGCAGGATGCGTATGGTCATGGGCTGGAATTCGGGTTGTGGCTATGCGGCTGGTCGTGGCGCATCAAAGGGGCATCAAGGAAGCATCAAGGAGACATCAAGCGGCCTTGCGGCTCCCGGCCGGCAGCACGAGCTCCACGCGGGAGCCGCGCCCCGGCGCGCTGTCGAGCGTGAGCACACCCGCAAGACGCTTGGCGCGCTCGCGCATGATGTGAAAGCCGACATGCGCTTCGCCACGCGCGGCAATGTCGGCGGGATCGTAGCCTATGCCGTCGTCCTCGATGACGAGGCGGAAGTCGCCGCCATTGACGACGCTCACGCGCACGTGTTGCGCCTCGGCATGCTTGCGGATGTTCGAGAGCGCCTCCTGGAGCACGAACAGCACCTGGAGCTGCTGATCGGCGGGCAGCGGCGGGCCGCCCTCGTCGCGATAATCGAGCGCGAGCTCGGCGTCCGCCTGGCGCCGAAAGCGCGCCACCGTGTCGTCCACGGCGGGCCGCAGCGCCCCCGGCCCGAGCTTCGAGCGGAAGTTCAGGAGCAGCTCGCGCACGTCGTCGTAGCTCTCCTTCACGCCGCCCGCGAGCAGCGGCACGATCTCGCGCACTTCGTCGAGATTGCCGTCGGCGGCCGCGCCGTCAAGCAGGTGCACCTGCATCTTCAGAAAACTGAGCCCTTGCGCGATGCTGTCGTGCAGCCCCTGCGCGACGAGGTTGCGCTCCTCCGAGACCGCGAGCTGGCGCGCGAGCGCCGCGAGGCGCCGGTTCTTCAGCGCCACGCCCAGATGGCGGCCGAGCGCCTGGAGCAACTGGACCTCCGAGGGCGGCATGTGCCGTTCGTGCCGGAAGTGCAGCGAGAACGTGCCGAGCGGCTCGCTCTGCGAAACGATGCCGAACACCGCGACGCTCGCGAAACCGGCGCGCAGGCAATGCTGCGCGTGCGCGCGCTCGGCGTCGCTCAGGGCGGCCGCACCGCCGCCGCTGCCCCCTTTACCGGACTCCCCACCCTTGTTCCCCAGGCTGGCGACGAGCTCGCGCAGATCGACCACCACGGGCTCGTCCGCCGACGCGGCGCCGCACGCGCAGTCTTGCGCGGGCATGCATCGCTCGGCGCTCACGAGTTCCTCGGGCAGGCCTTCGGCGACGAGCAGATGCAGATTGTCGTCCTCGGCGGAGGCAATGCGCACCGTCCCGCCATCGGCCTCGAACTCGCGCATCAGGCGCGTGAGGAAATCGTGGCACAGCGGCTCCACGGGCTCCGGCGTATTGAGGAAGGCCGCCATTTCATAGAGGATGCGCAACTCGCGATTCTGCGCGGCCAGTTGCGCGGTCTTGGCGTCGACGCGCGCGGCGAGGTCCTGATACAGCGCTTGCAGCTCGGCGACCATGCGGTTGAAACCCTGCGCGAGATGGCCGAATTCGTCGCGCGTATCGACGGGCAGACGCGTATCGAACTCGCGCGCCTCGATGCGCGCGAGGCCATCCTGGAGCCGCTGCACGGGCACCACGAACCACAGGTAGAGCAGGTAGACGATCGCCACGGTGCCCACGCACGAGAGCGCCGCGAGCGCGATCTGCGAGGTGCGCAGCCACGCGGTCTTGCGCGCGTTCTCGCGCTCGATCAGCACGACGAGGCGATTGGCGTCGTCGACGAAGCCGGGCAGCAGCGCGAGATACGCCGACGGCTCGCCCACGCCCGAGGCGCGGTCGCGCTGCACGGCCGGCTCGAGCCGCTCGTGCCACGCCGCGGCGACGCGGTCGAATTGCTGACGGATCTTCGGGTCGTCGGGCAGGAACAGCGGCCGGGCCGCGTTGCCTTCGCGCAGTTGCTGCAGGGTCTCGTTGAGCTGGCCGACCTGCGCGTCGAGCCGCGAGGGTTTGGACAGACGGGTCTCCCACAGCTCGATGGCCACCGCGTTCGCGCGCATGCGCAGGCTGCCCGCATCGTTGATCGCGGCGCCGGCGCCTTCGAGCTGCCACGAGAGCCAGAGCGTGCCGCCGATCATCGTGAGCACGATCGCGAGCACGACCGTGGAAAGCACGACGATGCGCGTGGACAGACGCCGGCGAAAAGGGAGCGAGCCGGCGGCCTGAGCAGCCTGGCTGGCTTGGGTGGCCTGGGCGGCTTGAGCAGGTGCCATAGCCGCCGAAGACGGCGCGCTGCGGGCGGCGGAATCGGGAGAACGGGTCATGGCCATCGAGGACACGGAAAACGAACGGCGGCGCGCAAGCGCCAACATGTCTCATTATCGGGTGACGCACCACAAACAGCGCGCAAACAGCACGATCGGCGGCCGGATCGGTCACGGACTGCGACACTATGCGCCAGTTCATCGGGGCATGCCAGCCGGATGCCCCACGCAATCAGGGGTGGCGGCGGCGTCCTGCCTTGCAATGCGACAAACCGCGCGCCGGTCCGCACGGCGTTTGCGCGGCGCAGAAGCACAAAAAAAGGGAGCTCGCGCGCGGCTCGCTCCCCTAAAAGAACGGCCGATCCCCTCGGCCGCCCAGAGGCAACTGCACGATGAAGAAACGCGAGGCCGGCCCGCGGCCCGCCCTACGTTTCCGTCACCAGGCCCACCTAGCGGCTACGCACGAGCTGCCATGCGCGCGACAGATAGGTTACCGAAGCCATGCCGCTCCACACGTGCACGAGACGCGTGAACGGGAAGATCACGAACAGTGTCATGCCCATGAACAGATGCATGCGGAACACGAGCGGCGCATCGGTCACGTAGCTCGCAGCGTCGCCGCGGAACGTGACGATGTGCTGCGCCCAGTGCATGAAGCGCACCATCATGGCGCCGTCCATATGGCTCGCCGATGCGCCGATCGTCGAGAGCCCGAGCAGCAGCGTGACGAGGATCCACAGGAGCAGCACCTTGTCGCCGACGCGCGTGACCGCCGAGATGCGCGCATTCGTCAGGCGCCGGTGCAGCAGGATCGCGAGACCCGCGAGGCACATCGTGCCCATCACGCCGCCGGCGACCATCGCCACGATCTGCTTCACGGCATGCGGCACGCCAAGCCAGTCCCAGACCGCGACGGGCGTGAGCAGCCCCACGAGGTGCCCGAAGAAGAGCCCGAGGATGCCGATGTGGAAAAGGATATTGCCGAGGCGCAATTGCCCGCGATAGAGCAATTGCGAGCTATCGGCCTTCCACGTGTACTGCTCGCGCTCGAAGCGCGCGAGCGAGCCGAACAGGAAGACCGAGGCGGCGATGTACGGATAGATGCCGAACAAAAACTGGTTGAACGTGTTCATTGCATTTCCCTGGTGCGGCCGGGCGAGGCTAACGAAGCGTCCCCGCGCGGATGGAACTGGACGACCTGCTGGACGGCGCCGGCGCCGAACGGACGCAGCAGCGGCTCGACGCCGTCGACGCCGGGACCGAAGCGCTCGAGCGCCTCGTCCATGTCGCGAATCGGCGCGCCGGTGACGGGCAGCGGCTCGACGGTGCTCATTTCGCACAGCACGGTAAAGATGCCGGCGTAGGGGCTCTCGTCGCGTTCGAGCTGGTTGCCGAGCGCGGCAAGCACGTGAATCGCCTCGCCGAGCAGCGCACTGGCCTCGTCCTCGCCGATCAGGCCGAGCACTTCGAGAAAGAGCGGCACGTAATCGGGCAATTCGTTGCTGGCCACGTCGAGGCCGAAGCCGCGATATTCGTCGAGCAAATCGACCATCGCCTGGCCGCGCGCGCGGCTTTCGCCGTGCACGTGCTCGAACAGATGCAGCGAGTGGCGCGGATTGCGGTCGAAGGTCGCCACATAGTTTTCCTGCGACTCCACGAGCGACTGCTCGCGCAGCGACGCGATGAGCGGCGCGAGCTCGCGCACGGCGAACACGCCGTGCGGGGACGTCTCGAGCACACCCTCGATTTCGTCGAGCGCGTCGAGCAAGGGCTGCTCGGGATAGTCGAGCAGCGCGGAGAGAACCGGATAGATCGACATGATGTTCGTCCTCCTCAGCTTTGCGACGCCGCCTTGCGGCGCGACTTCGGCATATCGGCGAACACCACGCTGCCCTCGTGCTTCGTCCCGAACAGCGAGCCTTCCGAGACGCCGCCCGAGCAGCCGTTGCCGAACGAGAAGCCGCAACTGCCCTTCTCGTTGAACGAGTCCTCGGCCATTTCCTTGTGCGACGACGGCACCACGAAGCGGTCCTCGTAATTCGCGAGCGCCATGATGCGGTACATGTCCTCGACCTGTTCGGCCGTAAGACCTGCGCGCTTGAGCAGCGCGTTGTCGTTCACGCCGTCCACCGTCTGCGTGCGCTTGTACGCACGCATCGTGAGCATGCGGTTGAGTGCGCTGACCACGGGCTTTTCGTCGCCGGCGGTGAGCAGGTTCGCGAGATAGCGCATGGGAATGCGCAGGCTCGCGACGTCGGGAATCACGCCGTCCATGCCGATGTGACCCGCGTCCGCAGCCGACTGGATCGGCGAAAGCGGCGGCACGTACCAGACCATCGGCAGCGTGCGGTACTCGGGATGCAGCGGGAACGCGATCTTCCACTCGACCGCCATGCGGTAGACAGGCGAGCGCACAGCCGCGTCGAGCCAGCTCTGCGGCACGCCCTGCTTCAGCGCCTCGCGCCGCACCTCGGGATCGTGCGGATCGAGGAACACGTCGAGCTGCGACTGATAGAGGTCTTGCGTCGACTCGACCGAAGCCGCCTCGCCGATACGATCGGCGTCGTAGAGCATCACGCCCAGATAGCGGATGCGGCCCACGCAGGTTTCCGAGCACACCGTGGGCTGACCGGCCTCGATACGCGGATAGCAGAAGATGCACTTCTCGGCCTTGCCGCTCTTCCAGTTGAAGTACATCTTCTTGTACGGGCAGCCCGAGATGCACATGCGCCAGCCGCGGCACTTGTCCTGATCGACGAGCACGATGCCGTCGTCTTCGCGCTTGTAGACGGAGCCCGAGGGGCACGACGCCACGCACGCGGGATTGAGGCAGTGCTCGCACAGACGCGGCAGATACATCATGAAGGTGTTCTCGAAGCTTGAGTACATCTCCTTCTGCACGTTCTCGAAGAGCTGGTCGCGGCTGCGCGAGGCGAACTCGCCGCCAAGGTCGTCTTCCCAGTTAGGACCCCAATGGATCTTGTCCATCTTCTTGCCGGTGATCACCGAGACCGGGCGCGCGGTAGGCGGCGTCTGCGAGAGCTTCGCCTTCTGCAAATGCTCGTAGTCGTAGGTGAACGGCTCGTAGTAATCGTCGATGGCGGGCAGGTTCGGGTTGGCGAACAGGTTGGCCAGCACCTTGAGCTTCGGCCCCTGGCGCGGCTCTATCTTGCCGTTCGGGTTACGCATCCAGCCGCCCTTCCACTTCTCCTGGTTCTCCCATTCCTTCGGATAGCCGATGCCGGGCTTCGTCTCGACGTTGTTGAACCACGCGTACTCGACGCCATCGCGCGAGGTCCACACGTTCTTGCACGTGACGGAGCACGTATGGCAGCCGATGCACTTGTCGAGGTTCAGGACCATCGCCACCTGGGCGCGGATTTTCATGATGCTGCTCCTTCCTTCATCGGGCCTTCCAGCCACTCGACCTTCTTCATCTTGCGAACGATCACGAACTCGTCGCGATTGCTGCCGACCGTGCCGTAGTAATTGAAGCCATAGGCCAGTTGGGCATAGCCGCCGATCATGTGCGTGGGCTTGAGCACCGTGCGCGTGACCGAGTTGTGAATGCCGCCACGCATGCCGCTCGTTTCAGCGCCTGGCACGTTGATGATCTTTTCCTGCGCGTGATACATGAGACACATGCCGCGCGGCACGCGCTGGCTCACCACGACGCGCGCGGTGAGCGTGCCGTTCACGTTGAACACTTCGACCCAGTCGTTGTCGACGAGACCCGCTTCTTTCGCCTCGGCCTCCGAGACCCAGACGTGCGGACCGCCGCGCGAAAGCGTGAGCATGCGCAGGTTGTCCGTGTAGGTGGAGTGGATGCCCCACTTCTGGTGCGGCGTGATCCAGTTCAGTACCAGCTCGTGCTCGCCGTTGGGTTTCGCGCCGAGCATCGGTGAGATCGTCTTCGTGTCGATGGCGGGCTTGTAGTTGCAGAAGCCCTCGCCGAAGTCGAGCATCCAGCGGTGATCCTGGTAGAACTGCTGACGGCCCGTGAGCGTGCGCCATGGAATCAACTCGTGCACGTTCGTGTAGCCCGCGTTGTAACTCACCTCTTCCGACTCGAGCCCCGACCACGTGGGCGCGGAGATGATCTTGCGCGGCTGCGCCTGCACGTCGCGGAAACGGATCTTGTCGTGCTCGCGGCCTTCGGCCAGATGCGTGTGGTCGCGGCCCGTGATCTTCGAGAGCGCGTCCCACGCCTTCACCGCCACGTGGCCATTGGTTTCGGGCGCGAAGGTGAGGATCATCTCGGCGGCGTCGATGGCCGTGTCGAGGCGCGGACGGCCCTCGCCCGCACCGGCGCCTTCGTGGCGGCCCGTGAGATGCGCGAGCTCGCCCACTTCATGCGCGGTGTTCCAGTTGATGCCCTTGCCGCCGTTGCCGAGCTTTTCGAGCAGCGGTCCGACCGAAGTGAACTTGTTGTAGATCTCGCGATAGTCGCGCTCCACCACCGTCATCGCGGGCGCGGTCTTGCCCGGAATCAGATCGCACTCGCCGAGGCGCCAGTCCCTGGGCTCGAACGCCTGGCCGAGTTCGCCCGGCGTGTCGTGCATGAGCGGCGTGCAGACGAGGTCGGTGCGCGTGCCCAGATGCTCGCCGCCGATCTCCGAAAACTTCTTCGCGATCGCCTTGTAGATCTCCCAGTCGGTCTTGCTTTCCCACAGCGGCTGCACGGCCTCGGAAAGCGGGTGGATGAACGGGTGCATGTCGGACGTGTTGAGGTCGTCCTTCTCGTAGAACGTGGCCGTGGGCAGCACGATGTCGCCGTACAGGCAGGTGGTGCTCATGCGGAAATCGAGCACCGTGAGCAAGTCGAGCTTGCCCTCGGCCGCCTCGCGCACCTTCACTTCCGATGGCTTGATCGCATCGGCTTCGTCGCCGAACAGCGCGTTCTGCGTGCCGAGCAGGTACTTGAGGAAATACTCGTGGCCCTTGCCCGAGCTGCCGAGAATATTCGAGCGCCACACGAACATGTTGCGCGGGAAGTTCGCGGGATTGTCGGGGTCGTCGCAGGCGAAGCTCAGTTCTCCCGATTTGAGCTTGTCGACCGTGTACTGCACCGGCGGCACGCCCGCGCGCTTCGCGGCGTCCACGACGTCGAGCGGATTCGCGCCCAGTTGCGGCGCAGAAGGCAGCCAGCCCATGCGCTCGGACTTCGCGTTGAGGTCGAGCATCGAGAGGTTCTCGTAGCGGGCGCGGTCGGCGCCGGGTCCGAGGATCTCGTCGAGCTGGACCTTCTCGTGGCGCCACTGGCTCGTGTGGTTGTAGAAGAACGAGGTGCCGTTCATCTGGCGCGGCGGGCGCGACCAGTCGAGCGCGAACGCGAGCGGCGCCCAGCCGAATTGCGGACGCAGCTTTTCCTGGCCCACGTAGTGCGCCCAGCCGCCGCCGCTCTGGCCGATACAGCCGCACATCATCAGCAAATTGATGATGCCGCGGTAGATCATGTCGTTGTGATACCAGTGATTGAGGGCCGCGCCCACGATCACCATGCTCTTGCCGTGCGTGCGGTCGGCGTTGTCGGCGAACTCGCGCGCCACCTGGATCACGAGCTTGCGCGGCACCGTGGTGTGCTTTTCCTGCCACGCGGGCGTGCAGGGCACGTCGTCATCGTATGAGGACGCGACGTTCGGGCCGCCCAGACCCTGATCGACGCCATAGTTGGCCATCTGCAGGTCGTAGACGGTCGCGACCAGCACGCTCGTGCCGTCCGCGAGCGCCACGCGCTTCGCGGGCACGCGGCGCGCGAGCAGCGCGCCCTTCTCGCCGCCGAAATACGGGAAGCTCACTTCCACCACTTCGTCGTGGTGATCGATGAGCGAGAGCCGCGGATCGATCTCGCGGCCGCTGCCGCCATCCTTCATTTCGAGGTTCCAGCGGCCCACCTTCTTGCCGCCGTCGTGCTCGCCTTCGCCCCAGCGGAAACCGATCGAGCCGTTCGGCGCGACGATATCGCCCGTGGCCGCGTCGATCGCCAGCGTCTTCCACTGCGGGTTGTTCGCTTCGTCCAGATTGCCGGCCAGTTGCGAAGCACGCAGGAACTGGTCCGGCACCACGGCGCCGTCGCGCGCGGCGAGCGTGACGAGCAACGGCATGTCGGTGTACTGCTTCACGTAGTCGCGGAAATACGCGGATTTGCCGCTCGCGTGGAACTCCTTGAGCACCACGTGGCCCATCGCGAGCGCGAGCGCCGCGTCGGTGCCCTGCTTCGGCGCGAGCCAGATGTCACCGAACTTCACCATCTCGCCGAAGTCCGACGAGACCGCCACCGTCTTGGTGCCCTTGTAGCGGACCTCGGTATAGAAGTGGGCGTCGGGCGTGCGCGTCTGCGGCACGTTCGAGCCCCACACCATCAGATAGGTGGAGTTGTACCAGTCGGCCGATTCGGGCACGTCGGTCTGCTCGCCCCAGACCTGCGGCGACGAAGGCGGCAGATCGCAATACCAGTCGTAGAACGAAAGACACGCGCCGCCAATCAGGCTCAGATAACGCGCACCGGCTGCATACGAGACCATCGACATCGCGGGAATCGGCGAGAAGCCGATCACGCGATCCGGGCCGTACTTGCCGACGGTATAGGCGTTGGCCGCGGCGATCATCTCGGTGGCCGTATCCCAGTCGGCGCGCACGAAGCCGCCCTGGCCGCGCGCACGCTTGTAGCGCGCCGCCTTCTCGGGATCCTCGACGATCGAGGCCCATGCCTCGACCGGGCCGAGCGTGCGGCGCGCATCGCGCCACATGTCCATCAGGCGGCCGCGGATCATCGGGTATTTCACGCGCTGCGCCGAGTAGACGTACCAGCTATACGAGGCGCCACGCGGACAGCCGCGCGGCTCGTGATTGGGCAAGTCGGCGCGCGTGCGCGGGTAGTCGGTCTGCTGCGTTTCCCACGTGATCAGGCCGTTCTTCACGTAGACCTTCCACGAGCACGAGCCCGTGCAGTTCACGCCGTGGGTGGAGCGCACGATCTTGTCGTGCTGCCAGCGACTGCGATAGCCGTCTTCCCACTTGCGGTCTTCGTTCACCACTGCGCCATGACCGTTCGAGAAGGTCGACTTCACGCGCGACATGAACTTCAACCGGTCCAGAAAGTAACTCATACGATGCTCCGGGACTGCTGATGTTTTTCATCGACTGCCCTGCCGTCTCGCACCTCATGCGCCTCATGCGCATGTCGTTTGCGTACCGGTGGCGGGCAATCGAATCGTTTTCGAAATTCGCTTTCGAGTATGGCGGGCAGGCACTTGCCTGCCCATTCATCGAGGGGAGAGTGCGCGCAGCGCATCGGGAGGAGGCCCCTCGCGCCGCGCTACTCCCAAAGGACTAGTTCGTCCGGCGGCCTCAGCACGGCATCGAGGCGTTGCGGCGTGCGTAGAAGAACCACGTCACGAGCGCGCACACCACGTAGAAGCCGATGAAGCACACGAGCGCCGAGACGGGTGAGCCGGTCACGTCGAGCGAGGTGCCGAAGCTCTTCGGGATGAAGAAGCCGCCGTACGCGCCCATTGCGCCTGCGAAGCCCAGCACCGCGGCCGATTCCTTGCCCGCTTCGGCCAGCGCGCTGTGCCGCGCCGGTGCGCCCTTGCCCTCGGCCGCGCGCTGGTGCTGCGTGAGGAAGATCACGGGGATCATGCGGAAGGTGGAACCGTTGCCGATGCCGGTCAGCGCGAACAGCACCACGAACATCGCGAGGAAGCCGGCGAAGCTGCCCGCGGCGCCGCCGAACGCGCCGCCCGGCAGGAACGCGATCACGCCCATCACCGCGACGATCATCGCAACGAAGGTCCAGAGCGTCACGCGCGCGCCGCCTAGCTTGTCCGAGATCCAGCCGCCGACCGGACGCGTGAGCGCGCCGGCGAGCGGCCCGAGGAACGCCCAGGCGGTCGGGTTGATCGCGGGGAATTCAGCCTTGGTCAACAGTGCAAGACCCGCCGAGAAGCCAATGAAGGAACCGAACGTGCCGACATAGAGAAAGCACATGATCCAGTTGTGCGCGCGGCGGAAAATCACGGCCTGTTCGCTGAACGAGGCCTTCGCGTCGGCGATGTCGTTCATGCCGAACCATGCGGCGAACGACGACACGATGATGAGCGGCACCCAGACGAAGCCCGCGTTCTGCAGCCAGATGCTGTGCTCGACGCCGTCCTTCACATACGTCTGGCCGTCGCCGAGCAGGCCCGCGAACACGGCCGTCGAGATCACGATGGGCGTGACGAACTGCACGACCGAGACCCCGAGGTTGCCGATGCCCGCATTCAGGCCCGTGGCGAAACCCTTGCGCGCCTTCGGGAAGAAAAAGCTGATGTTCGCCATCGACGAGCTGAAGTTCGCGCCGCCAAGGCCGCACAGGAGCGCGAGCACGAGCAGCGTCGTGTACGAGGTGGACGGATCGCGCAGCGCGAAGCCCATGCCGATGGCCGGGATCAAGAGGCTCGCCGTGGAGATCGCGGTGAAGCGACGGCCGCCGAAGATCGGCACGAGAAACGAGTAGAAGATGCGCAGCGTGGCGCCCGAGAGCGCGGGCAGCGCCGTGAGCCAGAACAGCTCGTTCTTGGTGAAGTGGAAGCCGCCCTTGTCGAGGTTGACGACCGTGACGCTCCACAGCGACCATACGACGAACGCCAGCATCAGCGCGGGAATCGAGATCCAGAGATTGCGGGTGGCGATCTGCTCGCCGGAAGCCTCCCAGAACGTGGCGTTCTCGGGCTCCCACTTGGTCAGAAGATATTTGGACATGATAGTGCTCGTACAGTTGGCGCCGCCCATGCGGCGCATGAAATCATCGTGATTGCTTCGTTCCGAGACCCATTATTCGGTCTGCGAAGTTTCTTTCAGCGAGGCCACCTCGGCTTCCTCCTTGCGCTCCAGCATCGCGCGGCCGTGCGCGACCGCCTCGGGGCGGAACGAGAAGTGCATGAACAGCAGGCTCACGGCGGTGGCGCCGAACATCAGCATGAAACAGGTGGTGCGCACACCGGTGAGGTCCACGAGCAGGCCGAACAGGATCGGCAGGACGAAGCCCGCGAGACCGCCAGCGAGGCCCACCACGCCGGAAACGGCGCCAATGTTCTCGGTGTATTCGTCGCCGATGAACTTGAAGACCGAGGCCTTGCCCACCGCCATCGCGATACCCACGATGAACATGAGCACCGTATAGAACACCGGCCCCGTGCTGATGTGCAGGCCAAGCGGGCCGTGGGCGCTGTGAATCACGAAGTCGGTCGGCGGGTAGCTCAGCAGGAAGAAGCAGCCGAGCGCAACCCACATCACGGCCCACGTCGTGCGATAGGCGCCGTAGCGGTCGGAGAGCCAGCCGCCCATCGCGCGCAGCACGCCGCCGGGCAGCGAGAAACACGCCGCGAGAAAGGCCGCCTGCTCGATGCCGAAGCCGTACTGGTTCACGTAGTACTGCGGCATCCACAGCGAAAGGCCCACATAGCCGCCGAACACCACCGAGTAGTACTGCGAGTAGCGCAGCACGCGCGGGTCGGCGAGCACGCGCATCTGGCTCGCCACGCTGGTCGAGCTCTTCACGAGATGCGCGGGATTGCTTGCCGAGAACACCCAGAACAGCAGCGCGGTGACGAGCATCGCGACCGAGTAGACCTTCGGGACGATGGTCCACGAACCGGCCGCGACGATCAGCACCGGCGCGACGAATTTATTGAGCGCGGCGCCCGAGTTGCCCGCGCCGAAGATGCCCATTGCAAGGCCCTGGCGCGACTTCGGGAACCAGCGCGCGACATAGGGCGTGCCGACCGAGAACGAAGCGCCCGCGAACCCCACCAGCAGGCCGAGCGCGAGGAATTGCCACAGTTGCGTGGCGTAGGACACGAGCCAGATCGGGATGACCGTCACGATCATCGTGAGGAAGAACACCATGCGGCCGCCGAAGCGGTCCGTCCAGATGCCGAGCGGCACGCGGGCGAGCGATCCGGTGAGCACCGGCATCGCGGCGATGAGGCCGAACTCCGTATCGGTGAGATGGAGCTGCTTCTTGAGCGGAATGCCGAGGATCGCGAACATCATCCAGACGGCAAAGCAGATCGTGAACGCGAATGTGCTCGAGCCGAGCACGCGCCAGGCGCGGCTGTCCGGTACGGCGTCCGCCTGTGGGGATGGGGCGGCTTTCATGGTGTTTCCTCTTCTTGTCGGATCAACGTAACAAGAGTAGGAAGCACGGCGCGTGCGGACTATTACCCGCAGGTAGGACGCGACGATCCGCCGCTAAGTCTTAAGGAGTAGTCCGTGGGATTGGGACGGTACTGAGAAGAAAGCCGCGCGGATGCGGCTAGACCGTCAGGCAATAAGAATAATTCGAAAATCCGTAGCGCACCGCGTGGCGCGCTACGGCAAGTTGTCGCAGCAAAGAATGCTCAGGACGACTGCGGATTAGCGGAACACCACCGTCTTGTGCCCGTTGAGCACGATGCGATGCTCGACGTGCCACTTCACCGCGCGCGCGAGCGTCACGCACTCCACGTCGCGGCCGATTGCCGTGAGCTGGTCCGGCGTCATGTTGTGATCGACGCGCTCGACTTCCTGCTCGATGATCGGGCCTTCGTCGAGATCGGACGTCACATAATGCGCCGTCGCGCCGATCAGCTTCACGCCGCGGTCGAACGCCTGGTAGTACGGCTTCGCGCCCTTGAAGCTCGGCAGGAACGAATGGTGAATGTTGATCGCGCGGCCCTTGAGCGCATTGCACAGTTGCGGCGAGAGAATCTGCATGTAGCGCGCGAGCACCACGAGATCGGCGCGCTCGCCGTTCACCACGTCGAGCACGCGCGCTTCCTGCGCGGCCTTGTCCGCCTCGCTGCCGCCGAGCAGCGGGAAGTGATGGAACGGAATGTTGTAGCTCGCCGCGAGTTGATAGAACTCCTTGTGATTCGAGATGATCGCGGGAATCTCGATGGAGAGCTGCCCGGTGCGGTAGCGGAAAAGCAGATCGTTCAGGCAGTGGCCGATCTTCGAGACCATGATGACCACGCGCGGCTTCACGTTCGCGTCGTGCAGTTCCCAGCGCATGGCGAACTCATCGGCGAGCGGCTCGAACGCGGCACGCAGGCCCTCGAGGCCAGGGTCGCCGCCCACTTGCTGGAAGTGCACGCGCATGAAGAACTCGCCCGTGTGGCTGTCGCCGAACTGGGCCGAATCGAGAATATTGCTGCCGCGCTCGAACAGGAAACCCGAGACGGCATGCACGATGCCCGGCCGGTCAGCGCACGACAGTTTGAGAATGAAGCTGTGATCGGTCGACATGACCCTGGTAACTCCCGTCAGTTCTTTGGTGATTCAGAAGGGCTTTCGGTGCTGGCGAAAAAACCGGCGCCCTTTCACAGCGTCGGCGGCTCGAAGATCGCGGCGATGCCCACGCACGCGTCTTCGTCGATCCATTGGCGGCGCAGGAGCAGATCGAGCGTCGCGAGGCTCGCGTCCACCGTCATCTTGCCCTCCTCGATCCAGCGCGCGGCTTCGTCGACGCGCGCGAGGCGGTGCTCGCCGACTTCGCCGTCCTGGTTGTGCGGCACGAAGTCCTCGGGCAGCGCGAGGTCGTAGACGAAGATCTGCTCGGCCTGGGTGCCCTCGGGCAGCGACTGCAGCACGTGCACGGTGCGGCCCGGCAACGCCCGCGAAGCGAGCTCCGCGGCGATGCCCGCCTCTTCCCAGCATTCCTTCACGAGCGTGGCCTCGACGCCGAAGCCCCAGCCGATGCCGCCCGCCACGACGTTGTCGAGCATGCCGGGGTCGGTGGCCTTGGTGTCGCTGCGGCGCGCGATCCACAACTGCGGCGCGCGCGGCGACGCAGAAGCCGCGTATTCTACGACGCCGTTCAGATGCACCGCATACGTCATCGTGCCGAAGAAGCGCGAGGCCGCACGCTCGATGAACGCGAGCGGCGGCGCGTCGAACGCGTTGCGGATCGCGTAGGTTTCGTCGCGCCAGCCGGGAATGCGGCCCTCGGCCGCGAGCGCGCCGATCACGGCGCCCAGCGCCGCGCTACGCGCCGTCACGTTGTCGAACTCGGCGGCGAGCGAGACGCGCGCACCGGCTCCACGTCGGCCCGCGTCGACGATCTCGAAGACGTCGGGCCAGCGCGCGAGCAGCGCGACGTCGGCGCGGCGGATCCAGCCCACGCGCTCGTCGCCGAAGAAAAACGGCAGATGCGCGCTCGCGTCGAAGCGGCGCGCGTCGGTGATGCAAGGCAAGGTCATCTCGTGAAGCTCCAGGCGTCGTGCGGATGCGTCAGTCGCGCAGCGCGACGCGAATGCCGATGGCGATGAAGGTGAGCCCGGCGAGCCGGTCGAGCCACACGCCCGCGCGCGGCCGGCGCTTGAGCCAGCCGCCGATGGTGCCCGCGCACAGGCCGAACACCGAGAACACCACGACCGTCTGCGCCATGAACACGAGACCGAGTTCGAGCATCTGCAGCGTGACGCTCTGCGCGCCGTGGGTATCGACGAACTGCGGCAGGAACACGACGAAGAACAGCGTGACCTTCGGGTTCATCACGTTGCCGAGCACGCTCTGGCGAAAGATCGTGGCAAGCGGCTGGCGCGGCCGGTCGCCGGCGGCGGCCAGGCCCTGGCTGCGCAGCGCCTTCACGCCGATCCAGACGAGGTACGCGGCGCCCGCGAGCTTCAGGATCTGGAACGCGACCGGCGACGAGCGCAGCACGGCGGCAATGCCGAGCGCGGCGAGCGTGGTGTGGAACGTCACGCCCGCGGCAAAGCCGAGCGCGGCCACGAGGCCCGCGGCGCGGCCCTGCGAGATGCCGCGCGCGAGCACTTGCAGGTTGTCGGGGCCGGGCGCGAAGGTAATGGCCAAAGAGGTGGCGAGAAAGAGCGCGAAATTGGGCATGGCGTGACGTGGGGTATTCGTGAAATCGGTGGCCGCTTCAATGACCGCCAAACGCGGTCACCGTGAAGAGCGGCAGGCCCGCTTCGGTAAGCAGCTTCGAGCCGCCCAGCTCCGGCAAGTCGATGATCGCCGCGCCCTCCACCACGCTCGCGCCAAGGCGCTCGAGTAGCAGCTTGCCCGCGAGCATAGTGCCGCCCGTGGCGATCAGGTCGTCGACGATCACGACGCGATCGCCCTTGCCGCAAGCGTCTTCGTGAATCTCGACCGTGGATTCGCCATATTCGAGCTTGTAGGTCTCCGAAACCGTTTTGTACGGCAGCTTGCCGATCTTGCGGATCGGAATGAAGCCCACGTTCAGCTCGTACGCAACGATCGGCCCGATGATGAAGCCGCGCGCGTCGAGGCCCGCGACGTAATCGAGCTTCGCATCGACATAGCGCTCGACGAACAGGTCGATCAGCACGCGCAGGCCCTTCGGGTCGCCAATGAGCGGCGTGATATCGCGGAATTGCACTCCCGGCTGCGGCCAGTCGGGCACCGTGCGGATCAGGCTGTTGACGAACTCAGAGGCATTGGCGCTCGCGTTCGCAGGTGCGTTGGACATGATTGCTCCGGGTAGTGGCAAAAATAAGGAACCGGGTTCGAGTAATCGGGGCAGGACCCCGAAAGCGTTACGTCGCGTACTGGGAAGTCCAGGGGCGCCGCGCGCTCAGACCGTCGCGCCCGCGCCGGCGGCGCCCGCCTTGCGGGGACGCGAGAGGCGCTCCTCGGCTTGCGCCAGTTGCTCGGGCAAACCGCGCAGCACCACGATGTCCGCTGCGCGCAGCTTCGTCGACGGGTCGGGTTCCACGCCGCGAATGCCGTGCCGGCGGATCGCCGTCACCTCCACGCCGAGGTCGAAGAGGCCCAGATCGGCGAGCGTGCGGCCCACAGCGTCGGCGCGCTCGTCGACCGGTACGGATTGTAGCCGCACCTGCTCGTGACCGTCCTCGCCCACATCGTCGGTGCCATGGAAGTAGCCGCGCAACAGGCTATAGCGCTCGTCGCGCATTTCTTCCACGCGCCGCACCACGCGGCGCATCGGCACGCCCATCAGCACGAGCATGTGCGAGGCGAGCATCAGGCTGCCCTCGACGATCTCGGGAATCACCTCGGTTGCGCCGGCCGCGAGCAGGCGCTCGAGATCGGCATCGTCCACGGTGCGCACGATCACGGGCAAAGTGGGCTCCAGTTCGTGAACGTGGTGCAGCACGCGCAGCGCGGACTGCGTGTTCGCGTAGGTGATCGCCACCGCCGCCGCACGGTGGATGCCCGCCGCCACGAGCGACTCGCGGCGCGCCGCGTCGCCGAACACCACCGACTCGCCCGCCGCCGCAGCAGCAGCCACGCGGTCGGGGTCGAGGTCGAGCGCCACGTACGAGAGCCCTTCATATTCGAGCATGCGCGCAAGGTTCTGCCCCGCGCGGCCATAGCCGCACACGATCACATGGCCGCTCTGCTTGATGCTCTGCGTGGCGATGCGCGTCATCATCAGCGACTGCTGCATCCATTCCGTCGACGACAGACGCAGCACGATGCGGTCGGCGTTCTGGATCAGGAACGGCGCCGCGAGCATCGAGAGCAGCATCGCGGCGAGAATCGCCTGGAGCAGCGTGGGATCGACGAGATGCTTGTCCAGAATGAGGTTCAGCAGCACGAAGCCGAATTCGCCGGCCTGCGCGAGACCGAGGCCCGTGCGCATCGCCACGCCCGGCGAGGCGCCAAAGAGACGCGTGAGCGCCGTGATGAGCACGGCCTTGAGCACGACCGGCCCGACCACGAACGCGGCCACCATGAACGGGTGCTGCCAGATCACGTGCGGATTGAGCAGCATGCCCGTGGTCACGAAGAACAGGCCGAGCAGCACGTCGCGAAACGGCTTGATGTCCTCTTCCACCTGATGCTTGTACGGCGTCTCGGCGATCAGCATGCCCGCGATGAACGCGCCGAGCGCGAGCGAGAGGCCGAATTTGTCGGTGATGAAGGCCGCGCCCAGCGTGACGAGCAGCACGTTCAGCACGAACAGCTCCTGCGAGCGCCGCCGCGCGACCACGTTGAACCAGCGCGTCATGAACTTCTGCCCGACGATGAGCAGGATGCCGAGCGCGAGCACGATCTTGATGGCGGCCATGCCGAGCGATTCGAACAGCGACGCCGACGAGCCCCCGAACGCCGCGATCACGATGAGGAGGGGCACCACGGCCAGATCCTGGAACAGCAGCACGCCGAGAATATTGCGGCCATGCTCGGACTCGATCTCCAGACGCTCCGCCAGCATCTTGCTCACGATGGCCGTCGACGACATCGCGAGCGCGCCGCCGAGCGCGATGCACGCCTGCCAGGTGATGTGCACCCACGGCCCGAGCACGAGCCCGACCGCGAGCGCGACCACGATGGTCCCCATCACCTGCGAAAGCCCGAGGCCGAACACGGCGCGCCGCATCGCACGCAATTTGGAAAGCGAGAACTCGAGGCCGATCGAGAACATCAGGAACACGACGCCGAACTCGGCCAGATTCTGCGCACCCGCCGTATTCGGCACGATGCCGAGCGCGCGCGGACCGACCAGAATGCCGACCGTGAGATAGCCGAGCATCGGCGGCAGGTTCAGATAACGGAACAGCACGACGCCAACCACCGAGGCGAGCAGCAGAAACAACGTCATTTCCAGCGGGGAGATCATCGTGTGAAGCGTCCTCTGTTGGCGTTGCCGGCAAAGCAAATTGTGCCCGCGCCGGTCGGGTCCATGATCGGCGCAAATCGGGATCTAAGGGAAGCACTGCGATACGGCGGAAGAAGACGCGCAAAAGCGGCAAAAGCCGGGACTTTCGCGCTGGGAGCGCCGGCGCGGCGCGCATACGCCTTTGCTATACTCCGCGAATGATAGCGAAAATCAATGGCGACCGGGCGCTGAAGCTAGCTCGCGACGTGCTCGACATCGAAGCCGACGCCGTGCGCGGGCTTCGCGACCAGCTCGACGACAGCTTCGTCGGCGCGGTCGATCTCATCCTCAGTTGCCGCGGACGCGTCGTCGTTTCCGGCATCGGCAAATCGGGTCATATTGCGCGCAAGCTCGCGGCCACACTGGCCTCCACGGGCACGCCGGCGTTCTTCGTGCACCCCGCCGAAGCGAGCCACGGCGACCTCGGCATGGTGACCGCCGACGACGTCTTCATCGGCCTGTCCAATTCGGGCGAATCGGAAGAGCTCGTGGCGATCCTGCCGCTCGTCAAGCGCATCGGCGCGAAGCTCATCGGCATGACGGGCAACCGCCCGCAGTCCACGCTCGGCAAGCTCTCCGACGTGCATCTGAATGCCGGCGTCGAGAAAGAGGCCTGTCCGCTCAATCTCGCGCCCACGGCGAGCACGACGGCGGCGCTCGCGCTCTCCGACGCGCTCGCGGTCGCGGTGCTCGACGCGCGCGGCTTCGGCGCCGACGACTTCGCGCGCTCCCATCCGGGCGGCGCGCTCGGCCGGCGCCTGCTCACTTACGTGCGCGACGTGATGCGCATGGGCGACGCCGTTCCGAAGGTGCGCGGCGACGCCACCGTGCGCGACGCACTATTCCAGCTCACCGCGAAGCGCATGGGCATGACGGCCATCGTCGACGAAAACGGCCACGTGGCCGGCATCTTCACCGACGGCGACCTGCGCCGCGTGCTCGAGCGCGCGGGCGATTTCCGCGATCTCGCGATCGCTCAGGTCATGACGAAAGGCCCGCGCACGATCGGTCCCGACCAACTTGCTGTCGAAGCCGTGGAACTGATGGAGCGCCACCGCATCAATCAGATGCTGGTGGTCGACGCCGAAGGCGTGCTCATCGGCGCACTCAACATGCATGACCTGTTCTCCAAGAAGGTGATCTGATGGCGGTTCCGGAGCTTGATGCGAACGCGCGCGCCGCGCGCGTGCGCTTGATGATTTTCGACGTCGACGGCGTACTCACCGACGGCGGCCTGCTGTTCACGGGCGCAGGCGACACCATGAAAGGCTTCAACTCGCTCGACGGCCACGGCGCGAAGCTCCTGCGCGAAGCCGGCATCGACACGGCCATCATCACCGGGCGCAAGTCCGACATCGTCGCCGTGCGCGCGAAAGAGCTGCGCATCACGCATCTCTATCAGGGCGTCGAGGACAAGCGCGTCGCGTTCGAAGCCTTGCTCGCCGAGACCGGCGTCACGCGCGAGCAATGCGGCTACATGGGCGACGACTGGCCCGACCTCGGCGTGATGCTCCAGTGCGGCTTCGGCGCGGCGCCCGCGAACGCCCATCCGGACGTGCTCGCGCGCGCCCACTGGGTCACCGACAAAACCGGCGGCCACGGCGCCGTGCGCGAAGTCACCGACCTGATCCTGCGCGCCCAGGGCCATTACGACGCGATGCTCGCGGCCGCCTGCTCGCCGCAATCGCCGCAATCGCCGCAATCCCAGCGCGGCGCGGAGCCCCGATGAGACCGCAGAAGTTCAGCCTCACCTCGCTCGTGCCGGTCGTCTGCGTGGCCGTGCTGGCCGGCTTCACCTGGTGGCTGATGCAGGCCGTCAAGCCGCGCGAGAGCGAACCGCCGCCGCGCCCGCTCACGCACACGCCCGATTATTTCGCCGATAACTTCTCGGTCTCCGAGCTCGACCAGTCGGGCTCCACGCAATACCGTCTGACCGCCCAGCACATGGTGCATTACGAGGATGACTCGAACAGCGACCTCACGATGCCCGCGGTGCGCGCGTTCCAGCCGGGCAAGCCGGTGGTCACGGCCACGGGCCTGCGCGGCACGGTCAACGGCGACGCCTCGATCGTCGATCTCTACGACAACGCGCGTATCCTGCGGGCCGCCGGCGCGGGCGACCCCGATATGCAGGCTGATTCCAAGCATTTCCGCGTGCTCGTGAACGACGATGTGATCCTGACCGAAAAGCCGGTTAAACTTCGTCGCGGCCAGTCGGTCATGACGGCCACCAGCGGCATGAACTACAACAACGTCACCCGGGTCATCCAGCTGTTCGGCAATGTCCGCGGCGCGATCGCCCCGGTTGACTCCGGCGGCTCGTCCTGATCCCCCGGGCCGTCCACCAAGGCACGACTGCATGAACGATTCGCTTCCCCGACCTTTGCCCGGCCGCCCGCTCGCGCAGGGCTGGCGCCGCGCTGCGTTGGCGGCGCTGACCGCACTCGCCGCCGCGCTCCCGCTCGCGGGCTTCGCGCCGGCCGCGCACGCCGAACGCGCCGACAAGGACAAGCCGCTCAATATCGAAGCGGACAACATGACGTATGACGACCTGAAGCAGCAGACCATTTTCACCGGCCACGTGGTCGCCACGAAAGGCACGATCCTGATCAAGGCCGACAAGCTTGTCGTCACGCAGGACCCGCAGGGCTACCAGTACGCCACCGGCACGGTGGCGCCGGGCACGCCGGACGCCAATCTCGCCTACTTCCGCCAGAAGCGCGAAGGCATCGACGAATACGTCGACGGCACGGCCGAGCGCATCGACTACGACGGCAAGCAGGATCTCACCACGCTCACCACGCGCGCGACGGTGCGCCGCCTGCAAGGTCTCTCGACGGTCATGGACACGGTCCACGGCAGCGTCATCACCTATGACGGCCAGAACGACTTCTACACCGCGAAGTCGGGCTCGGACGTCGCCGGCCCCGGCAATCCGAAGGGCCGCGTGCGCGCGATGCTCTCGCCGCGCAACGGCGGCGCGCAGCCGCTCGCCGGCGCGTCGGCCACGCTCGCGCCCGCCACGACACTGAAGGGAGCGCCGCAACAGTGAACATCGCCACCGCCTCCCCCATCCATCAGCGCACGGCCACGGGCAAGACGAGTTCGCTCGTCGTGCGCAACCTCAAGAAGCGCTATGGCTCGCGCACCGTCGTCAAGGACGTCTCGCTCGACGTGAAGAGCGGCGAAGTGGTCGGCCTGCTAGGCCCCAACGGCGCGGGCAAGACCACCTCGTTCTACATGATCGTGGGCCTCGTGCCACTCGACGCGGGCGAGATCGACCTCGACGGCGAGTCCATCAGCCTGTTGCCGATCCACAAGCGCGCGGCGCTCGGCCTGTCGTATCTGCCGCAGGAAGCGTCCGTGTTCCGCAAGCTCACGGTGGAGGAGAACATCCGCGCGGTGCTCGAGCTGCAGACCGACGAGCACGGCAAGCGCCTCTCGAAGGACGCCATCGCCACGCGCTCCGACGCGCTTCTCGACGAGCTCCAGATCGCGCACCTGCGCGACAATCCCGCGCTCTCGCTGTCGGGCGGCGAGCGCCGCCGCGTGGAAATCGCGCGCGCGCTGGCAACCGATCCGAGCTTCATTCTGCTCGACGAGCCGTTTGCGGGCGTCGATCCGATCGCCGTGCTGGAAATCCAGAAGATCGTGAAATTCCTCAAGCAGCGCAATATCGGCGTGCTGATCACGGACCACAACGTGCGCGAGACGCTCGGCATCTGCGACCACGCGTACATCATCAGCGACGGCAGCGTGCTCGCCGCGGGCGCGCCCGGCGAGATCATCGAGAACGAGAACGTTCGCCGCGTCTATCTGGGCGAGCACTTCCGCATGTAACAGGCCCCGCCCCGGGCGCGCCGGCTACACCGCCCGCGCCCGGAACGGCGCTTGCCGTACCCGGGCGAGCGCGGCGGGCCACACATGGCCGGCGACATGCCGGCTACCGCGTACCCCATTCCCCTGAGTTTTCCGTTGTGTTTGCCCGTTGGCGCCGGCCAGCGAAGCGCATGCGCCATGAAAGGCGCAGGCTCGCGCGCGAGCGTCGCGAACGCGCCTGTTTGCGCACCAAATTCGCCCCGGCGCCAGCCGCGCATTGCCGCGGAGCCCGCGCGTTTTCGCGAATGTTTCTTGGTATCGCGGGCGTGGCAAACTCTTTACAATGAATCGCACACTGCCATGAAAGCCAGCCTCCAACTCCGCCTCTCGCAGCACCTCGCGCTGACTCCACAGCTACAGCAATCCATCCGGCTGCTGCAGCTGTCGACGCTCGAACTGCAGCAGGAGGTCGCCACCGCCATCTCGCAGAACCCGCTGCTCGAGAACGAGGACGACTGGATCGCGAGCCCGCTGCGCGTGGCGGCGGACGGCTCGGTCATCGCCCAGCCGCCCACCTCCGCGGGCGCCGAGCCGATGCAGGGCGCGGGCAACGGCACGACGTCGTCGGGCAGCGGCAACGAAAGCGGCGAAGGCGAGCCGCGGGGCGTGGACGAATACGACGGCCTCGGCGGCGATGCGAACGGCGAGGCCAGCCAATGGAACCTCGACGACTACGGCCGCTCCGGCAGCGCCTCCGACGACGACGACCTGCCGCCGCTGCAAATCCACGAATCGACCACCACGCTGCGCGACCATCTGATGGCGCAGCTGCGCGAGACCAATGCGAGCCCGCGCGACCGCGCGCTCATTACGTTCCTGATCGAATCGCTCGACGAAGACGGCTACCTCTCGGCGACCTGCGAGGAAATTCTTGCCGATATCCCGGAAGAGCTCGAAGTCGATGGCGACGAACTGAACGCGGCGCTCGCGCTCCTGCACAGCTTCGACCCGGCGGGCGTGGGTGCGCGCTCGGCATCGGAATGCCTGAAGCTGCAATTGCTGCGTGTCAATTCGTCGCCCACGCGCACGCTCGCGCTCGAGATCGTGTCGAACCATCTGGAACTGCTGGCCGCGCGCGATTTCACGCGCTTGCGCAAGCAACTGAAGACCGGCGACGACGAATTACGCGATGCGCATACGCTGATCCGCTCGCTCGAGCCGTTTCCGGGCGCGGCCTACGGCAAGGCCGAAGCCGACTACGTGGTGCCGGACATCATCGTGAAGAAGACGGGCCAGAACTGGAACGCCGAACTCAATCCCGAGGTGGTGCCGAAGCTGCGCATCAACCATCTGTACGCCAACATCCTGCGCAACAACCGGGGCGACCCGGGCAGCGGGTCGCTGCGGCAGCAGTTGCAGGAAGCGCGCTGGCTCATCAAGAACATTCAGCAGCGCTTCGAAACGATCCTGCGCGTGGCGCAGGCCATCGTCGAGCGTCAAAAGAACTTTTTCGTGCACGGCGAGATTGCCATGCGCCCCTTGGTTTTGAGGGAGATTGCTGATACGCTGGGTCTACACGAATCTACTGTCTCGCGTGTGACAACCGGTAAATACATGCTGACTCCATTCGGGACACTTGAATTTAAGTACTTCTTCGGATCTCACGTTTCAACGGACACGGGTGGCGCCGCATCGTCCACCGCCATCCGGGCCCTCATCAAGCAACTCATAGGAGCCGAGAACACCAAATCCCCTCTTTCGGACAGCCGCATAGCCGAACTGCTGGCGGAACAGGGTTTCGTGGTTGCGCGACGCACCGTCGCGAAATACCGCGAAGCGCTGAAGATCCCGGCGGTCAATCTGCGCAAGTCTCTTTAGGCCTGTTCCGGTCTTTACGGAATGGGCATTTTCCGGCCGCGGCGCCAGTTGGCGGAGATGGCCGGCCGCGCTAGCCCCCTCGTAACGGCCTTTCGGGGAGCCATACGACCTGGGGCAAGTCAGTCGACCGGCACAGCCGCGCTTCACGCGTCACGCGGCCAATAGCCTGGAGAAGCACTATGAATCTGAAGATCAGTGGACACCATCTCGAAGTAACGCCAGCGTTGCGAGAATATGTGATCACCAAACTAGATAGGGTGCTAAGACATTTCGATCAGGTCATCGATGGCAATGTGGTCCTCTCGGTCGACAACCATAAGGAAAAGGACAAGAGACAGAAGGTTGAAGTGAACCTTCATCTGAAAGGCAAGGATATCTTTGTGGAGAGCGCGAACGGCGACATGTATGCCGCCATCGATCTCGTGGTCGACAAGCTCGATCGCCAGGTCGTGCGTCACAAGGATCGCCTGCAGGGGCATCAGCACGAGTCGCTCAAGTATCAGCCGGCCGCGCCGATCGAAGTCCCGCCGCAGTGATGCGCTGAATGCCGGGGCTGCCGATGCGGCCCCGCTTGAAGGCGCAAGCGAAGCCGCCCCTGCCGGGCGGCTTTTTTGATCGTTGCCCGGCATAAATGGGCGTAAGTGAGCATGAACGGGCGGCATCGAACGGTGCTCGCAGGTGCAACCAGGCAACAATGGTTGCGCCGATGCATGGCGCATCGCACCATCGGCCAGTACGCTTGTTCTATAATGGTCCAGTCGCTTTTGGGGTAATACGTCCCCATGGTCCCGGCACCGCGCTGGTTGAGCCAGGCGAGGCGCCGGCTGCGCAGGGTTTCTCTTGCGCGCAACGGCATGCCGCCTCGCGCATCAGCTGCGCCGGTTGTCGGTGTGAGGAGCATTCAGGCCACGTTTTCGCCTGCCAACATGAATCGTTTAGCCAAAATACTTCCCATCGAGAACGTCGTCGTCGGCCTGTCCGTTACCAGCAAGAAACGCGTCTTCGAGCAAGCGGGCCTGATCTTCGAAAACCAGAACGGCATTGCCCGCAGCACGGTTACCGACAATCTGTTCGCGCGCGAGCGCCTTGGCTCCACCGGCCTCGGTGAAGGCGTGGCCATTCCGCACGGACGCATCAAGGGCCTGAAGCAGCCGCTCGCCGCATTCGTGCGTCTTGCCGAGCCGATTCCCTTCGAAGCGCCGGACGGCCAGCCCGTCTCGCTCCTCATCTTCCTGCTCGTGCCGGAACAGGCCACGCAGCAGCACCTTGAAATTCTGTCCGAGATCGCCCAACTGCTGTCGGATCGCGAAACACGCGAGCGGCTGCACACGGAGGAGGATCGCGAGACGTTGCATCGTCTGCTCACCCAGTGGCAATCTTGATGTAACGCGCGGGCCAGGATGTCACTCGTGGCTTTTCGCGCACTTTGCGCCAGGACTCATGGACACTTCCAGCATCAACGCCCAAAGCATCTTCGACGACAACGCCACCACGCTGAAGCTTAGCTGGCTGACGGGGCACGAAGGCTGGGAACGCGGCTTTTCGGCCGAAACGGTGGCAACGGCGACGGCAAGTGCCGACCTCGTCGGCCACCTGAACCTGATCCACCCGAACCGCATCCAGGTGCTCGGCGACGCCGAGGTCCACTACTACCAGCGTCAAACCGACGAAGACCGCTCGCGCCATATGGCCGAGTTGATCGCACTGGAGCCGCCGTTCCTCGTGGTCGCCGACGGCATGAGCGCGCCGCCCGAACTGGTGCTGCGCTGCACGCGCTCCTCGACGCCGCTGTTCACGACGCCCATGTCGGCGGCCACGGTCATCGACAGCCTGCGCCTCTACATGTCGCGCATCCTCGCGCCGCGCGCGACGCTGCATGGCGTGTTCCTCGACATTCTCGGCATGGGCGTGCTGCTCACCGGCGACTCGGGCCTCGGCAAGAGCGAGCTCGGGCTCGAACTCATCAGCCGCGGCCATGGTCTCGTCGCCGACGACGCCGTCGATTTCGTGCGCCTCGGCCCCGATTTTGTCGAAGGCCGCTGTCCGCCGCTGCTGCAGAACCTGCTCGAAGTCCGCGGCCTGGGTCTGCTCGACATCAAGACGATCTTCGGTGAAACAGCCGTGCGCCGGAAGATGAAGCTCAAGCTCATCGTGCAACTGGTGCGCCGCCCCGACGGCGAATTCCAGCGCCTGCCGCTGGAAAGCCAGACCGTGGACGTGCTCGGCCTGCCCATCAGCAAGGTCACGATCCAGGTGGCGGCGGGCCGCAACCTGGCGGTGCTCGTCGAGGCCGCGGTGCGCAACACGATCCTGCAACTGCGCGGCATCGACACGCTGCGCGACTTCATGGACCGCCAGCGCCTCGCCATGCAGGACCCCGACAGCCAGTTCCCCGGCAAGCTGATCTGACCGCCGCCCGGCCACGGCGCACGCCCGTGGCCCCGGAGCGTCATCACCGCTGCGCAGATCGGATGCTATGATGACCCAATCGGGTTCATCCACTTTCCCATGCGTATCATCCTGATCACCGGCATCTCGGGTTCCGGCAAGTCAGTGGCGCTCAATGCGCTCGAAGACGTCGGCTATTTTTGCGTCGACAATCTGCCACCGCGCTTTTTGCCACAGCTCGCCCAATATCTTTCCGAAGACGGCTACGAACGTCTCGCGGTTGCGATCGACGCGCGCTCGAGTTCCTCGTTCGAGGACATGCCCGAGATGATCCGCGACCTCGCGCGCGAGCACGACGTGCGCGTGCTGTTCCTCAATGCGAGCACGCAATCGCTGATCCAGCGCTTTTCCGAGACGCGCCGCCGCCATCCGCTCTCCGGGTCCGTCACGCACGACGCCAACGTCGGCATGCTCAAGTCGCTGGAAGAAGCGATCGAGCACGAGCGCGAACTGGTCGCGAATCTCGCCGAATTCGGCCATCAGGTCGATACGAGCAACCTGAGCGCCAACGCGCTGCGCCAGTGGATCAAGGTGTTCGTCGAAGGCGGCCGCGGCTCGCTCATGCTCACCTTCGAATCGTTCGGCTTCAAGCGCGGCGTACCGCTCGACGCGGACCTCGTGTTCGACGTGCGCACGCTGCCGAACCCGCATTACGACGCCCGTCTGCGGCCGCTCACCGGGCTCGATGAACCCGTGATCGAGTTTCTGAACGCACAGCCGGCCGTCCACGCCATGATCGACGACATCTACGGGTTCGTCGCGAAGTGGCTGCCGCATTTTCGCGACGACAACCGCAGCTATCTGACCGTGGCGATCGGCTGCACCGGCGGCCAGCATCGCTCGGTCTACATTGCCCAGACGCTCGCCACGCGCTTCGCGGGCGAGTCGAACGTCATCGTGCGTCACCGCGACGCGCCACTCGACGTCGGAGAATCGTCCCGGCTAATCGCCTAACCGGCCGCATCGCGCGGCCTTAACCGAAAGCGTTGCGCCATGTCCTCTTCTCCTGCCGTGCTCGCCGATTTGCCGCTGTTTCCGCTGCATACGGTGCTCTTCCCTGGCGGCCTGCTGCCGCTGAAGATCTTCGAAGCGCGTTATCTGGACATGGCGAGCGAATGCCTGCGCGAAAAAACGCCGTTCGGCGTATGTCTGCTCAAGAGCGGCGCCGAAGTCGCGCAACCCGACGAAACCGCGGCGGTGCCTGAAACCGTGGGCTGTCTCGCCGAAATCGAGCAATGCGAAGTCGAGACGTTCGGCATGCTGTACATCCGCGCGCACGGCACGCGGCGCTTCCGCCTGCTCTCCCATCGCGCGCAAGCCGACGGCCTGCTGGTCGGCATGGCCGAGCCGCTACCCGACGACATTCCACTCGAAGGCTCCGATCGTCTCGCGCGCTTCGGCGCCTGTGCGGAGGTGCTCGATCGCATCATCGCGACGATACGCGAGCGCGACCCGGCGAGCCTGCCGTTCGCGGAGCCATTCCGCTTCGACGACCCCTCGTGGGTTTCGAACCGCCTCGCGGAAGTGCTGCCGATCGCATTGCGCGCGCGTCAGAAGCTGATGGAGCTTGACGACGCCGGTGCGCGCATCGACGTCGTCCATCACTACATGCAGCAGCATCAACTGCTCTGACGCGGACTTCGTCGGACTTCATCGCCTGGCTTTTTGGCCAAGCTAGCGCCCGCGTTCGTGCTTCAGATCAACGAGCCGCGCAAGCCATCGAGCAGCTTGCGCACCGGCGCGGGCACGCCGTAAGCATCGATCTCGCGCAACGCAACCCACACCGTTTCCCCCTCGTTCGCCGCCAGCATCGCGCCCTTGTGCTCGAGCTCGACCACGCGCGGCTCGATGTCGAGCTTGAAGTGCGTGAACGTGTGCGTGAGCGGCGCGAGCGGCGAGGCCTTCGCGGTTGCGCCGAAGGTCAGCGCGCGATCGGCCAGCGCCGCTTCGCCGGCGGCTTCTGGCAGGCTCCAGAGTCCGCCCCAGATGCCCGTGGGCGGGCGCTTCTCCAGCATCACCGCATCGCCGTCGAGCAGCACGAGCATCCACGTGCGCCGCGTGGGCACCGCCTTCTTCGGACGCGAGGCGGGCAACTGACGTTGACGGCCCGTCGTCTTCGCCACGCAATCGCCGGCGAACGGGCAGCGCTCGCAATCGGGCTTGCCGCGCGTGCAGAGCGTCGCGCCGAGATCCATCAGGCCTTGCGTATAGGCGCTCACGTCGGCGTCGCTGGCATCGGCATCGGGCACGAGCGACTCGGCGAGCGTCCACATCGCGTTCTCCACGCGCTTCTCGCCAGGAAAACCTTCCACGCCGAACACGCGCGCCAGCACGCGCTTCACGTTGCCGTCGAGGATCGTCGCGCGCGCACCGAACGCGAACGACGCGATCGCCGCCGCCGTCGAGCGGCCGATGCCGGGCAGCTCGGCGAGCCCTTCGACCGTCGACGGAAACCGGCCGCCGTGCTCCTCGGTCACCACCTGCGCGCATCGATACAGATTGCGCGCGCGCGAGTAGTAGCCGAGCCCGGCCCAGAGCGCCATCACGTCGTCGATGGGCGCGGCGGCCAGCGCCTCGACAGTGGGAAAGCGCTCGAGAAATCGGGCGTAGTACGGAATCACCGTGGAAACCTGCGTCTGCTGCAGCATGATTTCCGAGAGCCAGATGCGATAGGGATCGCGCGTGTTCTGCCACGGCAGATCGTGGCGGCCATGCTCGCGCTGCCACGCGATCAGGCGCGGCGCGAAGCTCGCGAGCAGCGCGGCGGGATAGGTGCCGGGAGCGAGTTTTTCGGTGGAAGCGGATGAAAGATACATGAAAGAGCTTGCAGGAAAGGCTTGCAGAATAGCTTGAAATCAGCGCTGACAGCGCGGACAGAAATAGGTGGACCGCTGGCCCTGCACGATCTGCTTGATCGGCGTGCCGCATACGCGGCAGGGCTGGCCCGCGCGGTCGTAGACGAAATATTCGAGCTGAAAGTACCCGCTTTCGCCGTTGCTGCCGACGAAGTCGCGCAGCGTGCTGCCGCCCTTCTCGATCGCCGAGGCCAGCACGGCGCGCACGGCGTCCGCGAGCAATTCGTAGCGCGCGAGCGAGACGCGGCCCGCGGGCGTGGTCGGCCGGATGCCCGCGCGAAAAAGGCTTTCCGATGCGTAGATATTGCCGACGCCCACCACGATGTCGCCGGCGAGCAGCGCCTGCTTGACAGAAACCTTGCGGCCACGCGTCTCGCGAAACAGCAGCGCGCCCGAGAATGCGCTCGCGAACGGCTCGATGCCGAGATTCGCGAGGAGCGCATGGCCGAGCACGTCGCCCGCCTCGCGCGGATGCCAGAGCACGGCGCCGAAGCGGCGCGGGTCGCGAAAGCGCAGCGTGAAGTCGTCGAAGAGCCAGTCGACGTGATCGTGCTTTTCGGCCGCCGGCGGCTTTGGAAGATTGCGTAACACGCGCAGGGTGCCGGTCATGCCAAGATGCACGATGAACCAGCCCTCGTCGATCTCGAACAGCAGATACTTGCCACGTCGGCCCACGGAACGGATCGTGCGCCCACGCAGCGTGCGGGCGAGCGTGGCCGGCACGGGCCAGCGCAGGGCCGGATTGCGCACGTCGACGCGCTCGACGCGGCGGCCCGCGACCCATGGCTCGATGCCCCTGCGGGTCACTTCAACTTCTGGCAGTTCTGGCATGTCTAAGAGGGGATCAGGTTGTGCCGGAACGATTCCGGCGAGCGTAGCAGGGCTGGTCTGCAACTTGCGTCATCGTTGTGCGCGTATTGTATCCAGCGCGTTACAATCGACCGAAACATTCGACGGAATTCCATGGAACTGTCTTTCGTAAAGCTGTTTGCGAAGCGCTCGGCTCAAGGGTCCAAGGCGGGCTCCCAAGCGGGCTCCAGAACGGCGGCGCCGCGTCTGCGCGATGCACTCCAACTGCGTGCGTTCGGGCCCCGGCGCCTGCTCGGCGCGGCGGTGCTCGCGGCCTGGGCGTTGACCACGTCGAGCGCCTATGCACAGGATCAGGCCCCTGACACGGACGACACTTCCGTCACCATGCCGGACGCCTTCGGTCCCGCCTCGCCGGACGAGATGAAGGACCTGCCGAGCGTCCCGCTCACGAGCCAGATCGTATTCCAGGTGCTCGCCGCCGAAATCGCGCTGCAGCGCGATCAGCCGGCGCCGGCCTATCAGACCTATCTCGCGCTCGCGCGCGACACGCACGACCCGCGCATGGCGCAGCGTGCGACGGAAATCGCGCTGGCCGCGCAAAGCCCGACCGACGCGCTCACCGCCGTGCAGCTCTGGCAGCAGTACGCGCCGGATTCGGAGCGTGCGGCCCAGCTCGACGCGTCGCTGCTCGTGCTCTCCGGCAAGCCCGCCGACGCGCAGCCGCTGCTCGCGCGCGAGCTGGCGCGCGTGCCGGCCGACAGCCGCGGCCAGGCGCTGCTCTCGCTGCAATTGCTGCTCTCGCGCGGCCCGAACCGCTCGGGCGGCCTCGACACGCTCAAGGCGCTGCTCAAGGACGACATGAACCGCCCCGAGGCGCAGCTCGCCATCGGCCGCCAGGAGCTGCTCGCCGACGACGTGCCCGCCGCGCGCAAGTCGTTCGAGCAGGCGCTCGCCATCAAGCCCGACTATCTGCCCGCCGCGCTGATGCTCGCGCAGATGGGGCCGGAGGAGCGCCAGGAAGGGACCGCGTCGATCGAGAAGTACGTTCAGCAGAACCCCAAGTCGCGCGAAGGGCGCCTGGCGCTCGCGCAAACCTACCTCGCCTCCGACCGCCTCGACGACGCGAAGAAGCAGTTCGAAATCCTGCACAAGGCCAACTCGTCGGACCTGATGCCGCTGATGGCGCTCTCGCTCATCGACGTGCAGCAGAAGAAGTACGACGAAGCGAAGCAATATCTGATTCAGTACTCGCAGGCGGCGGAGAAAACGCCGGGCGCGGATCCGGGCCAGGGCTATATCTACCTCGCGCAGATTGCCGCCGAGCAGAAGGACGACGCGGGCGCGCAGCAGTGGCTCGACAAGATTCAGCCCAACAGCCAGCAATACGTGCCCGCGCAGATCACGCGCGCGCAGATGCTCGACAAGCAGGGCAAGGTCGACGACGCACGCCGTCAGCTCGCGAGCATCCAGGCCGACGATCCGCGCGACCAGGCGCTGATCGCGCGCACGGACGCCGCGATCCTGTTCGACGCGAAGCGCTATCCGGAGGCCGAGGCGCGCCTCGCCCAGGCCACCGCCGACTTCCCGGACGACCCCGATCTCACCTATGACTACGCAATGGCCGCCGAAAAGACGGGGCATTACGACATCATGGAAGCGCAGCTGCGCAAGCTGATCAAGACGCAGCCCGACAACCCGCAGGCCTACAACGCGCTCGGCTACTCGCTCGCGGACCGCAATCTGCGCCTGCAGGAAGCGGACAAGCTCGTCGAAAAAGCCTCGGCGCTCGCCCCGGACGACGCGTTCATCATGGACAGCGTGGGCTGGGTGAAGTACCGCATGGGCGACAACAGCGACGCCATCAAGCTATTGCGCCGGGCCTACAGCCTGCAGCCGAACGCCGAAATCGGCGCGCACCTCGGCGAGGTGCTGTGGAAGAACGGCGACCAGGCCGGCGCACGCGAAGCCTGGCGCGAGGCGCGCAAGCTCGAACCCGACAACGACACACTCCTGAAGACGCTCAAGCGCTTCCAGGTCAACGATCTCTGATGGCTGAATCTCCTCTGCATTCCCGCCCTTCGTCCGCCACGGCCGGCGCATCTGCCAGCTCCTTCTCGCGTCTGATCCGCCGGCCGGCGCTGGGCGTGATGGCGGTCGCGCTGCTCGCCGGGTCGCTCACGCTCGCGGGCTGCGCGACGCAACCGCCGCACGAGCCGTCCACCGCGCGCGCCACGACTTCGCTCACGACGCAAACGAATCGCGCCTACCACGGCCGCTTCGCCGTTCAGTACAACGACCAGAACGGTCAGCAGCGCAACGCTTACGGCAATTTCGACTGGCGCGAAACCGACTCGACCGTGACGCTGCAACTGCTCAATCCGCTTGGGCAGACGCTTGCCGTCGTCACGTCGTCGCCGGCCGAGGCCACGCTCGAACTGCCGAACAAGCAGCCGCTCACCGCCGACAACGTCAGCACGCTGATGCAGCAGGCGCTTGGGTTCGCGCTGCCCGTGGAAGGCTTGCGCTACTGGCTGCAACCGTCGGTCGCGCCCACGTCGCGCGCACACACCACGCCCGACCCGCAAGATCCGCAGCGCCTCTCGCAGATCCAGCAGGACGGCTGGACCATCGACTATCTCGCTTACGCCGACGCACCCGCCACTGGCGTCAAGCGCGTGAATCTCACGCGCGAGGATCCGCCGCTTCAGATCAAGCTCGTGCTCGACCAATAAAGGAATCGCGCGCGGCGGTGACGTGCGCGATGCGCGTGTCGCCGCTCGGCGCTCACCCAGCACCATGACCGAAACCCAGGACTCGCTGCGCGACTGCCTCGCGCCCGCGAAACTCAATCTTTTCCTGCACATCACGGGCCGCCGGCCCAACGGCTATCACGACCTGCAGACCGTCTTCCAGTTGCTCGACTGGGGCGACACGCTGCATTTCACGCGTCGCGCCAACGGCCGCATCACGCGCACGACGGAAGTCGAAGGCGTGCCGGCCGAGCACGACCTCACCGTGCGCGCCGCGACGTTGCTCAAGCAACATACGGGCACGAGCGAAGGCGTCGAGATCGATATCGAGAAGCGTTTGCCGATGGGCGCGGGTCTTGGCGGCGGCAGCTCGGATGCGGCCACCACGCTGCTCGCGCTCAATCGCCTCTGGAAACTCAGTCTGCCGCGCGAGGAACTGCAGGCGCTCGCGCTCAAGCTGGGCGCCGATGTGCCGTTCTTCGTGTACGGAAAAAATGCGTTCGCCGAGGGTGTTGGGGAGGCGCTGGAGGCTGTACAATTGCCGACGCGTCATTTTTTGGTCGTGACGCCGCGGGTTCATGTTCCTACTGCTGAAATTTTTTCAGAAAAGTCGTTGACAAGGGACACAAGGGCCTGCACAATAGCAGTCTTTCTTGCACAGCATGCAACGCAAAACGGATGGCCAGACAGCTTCGGCCAAAACGATATGCAAGCGGTTGTCGCAGGAAAATACGCGGAAGTAGCGCAGGTGCTCAGATGGTTTGAGAACGTCTCGAACAGCATCGCACCAGCGCGGATGACCGGGTCGGGCGCCAGTGTTTTTGCAGCGTTCGCCAGTCGGGCTGAAGCAGAAGCGGCGCAAGCGCAGCTTCCGGCAGACTGGAGAAGCGCAGTGACCTCGAGCCTGGACAAGCATCCACTCTTCGCTTTCGCGGCATAGTTTTGCGTGGCTGATCGCTCTACCGGTCAGTCAGGCTCGAAGTTGAGTGTAGGGGAGTCGCCAAGTTGGTTAAGGCACCGGATTTTGATTCCGGCATGCGAGGGTTCGAGTCCTTCCTCCCCTGCCAAAAATTCTAAAGCAGTTCACCCAAGTAGTTCCTCTCGCCCCCCAAGTCCGCAGCAGGTGCATGATGAGCAGCCATGACGGCCTGATGGTTTTTACTGGCAACGCCAATCCCGCGCTTGCACAGGAAGTCGTCAAGATCCTCGGTATTCCCCTCGGTAAGGCTATGGTTAGCCGCTTCTCCGACGGTGAGATCCAGGTCGAAATCCAGGAAAACGTGCGCGGCAAGGACGTCTTCGTCCTCCAGTCGACCTGCGCGCCGACGAACGACAACCTGATGGAACTGATGATCATGGTCGATGCGCTCAAGCGCGCATCCGCCGGCCGGATCACCGCAGCCATCCCCTACTTCGGCTATGCCCGTCAAGACCGCCGCCCCCGTTCGGCGCGCGTCGCCATCTCGGCGAAGGTCGTAGCGAACATGCTGGAAATCGCGGGCGTCGAGCGGATCATCACGATGGATCTGCACGCTGACCAGATCCAGGGTTTCTTCGATATTCCCGTCGACAACATCTACGCAACGCCCGTGCTGCTCGGCGATCTGCGCAAGCAGAACTACGAGAACCTGCTGGTCGTTTCGCCGGACGTCGGCGGCGTGGTGCGCGCCCGTGCGCTCGCCAAGCAACTGAATTGCGACCTCGCGATCATCGACAAGCGTCGTCCGAAGGCGAACGTCGCCGAAGTGATGAACATCATCGGTGAAGTCGAAGGCCGCACCTGCGTGATCATGGACGACATGGTCGACACCGCCGGCACGCTCTGCAAGGCAGCGCAGGTGCTCAAGCAACGCGGTGCGAAGAAGGTGTTCGCGTACGCCACGCACCCGGTGCTCTCGGGCGGCGCGGGCGAGCGCATCGCGGCGTCGGAACTCGACGAGCTGGTCGTGACCGACACGATTCCGCTGGGCGCCGAAGCCCGCTCGTGCGCAAAGATCCGTTCGCTTACGAGCGCGGGTCTGCTGGCAGAGACGTTCTCGCGTATCCGTCGCGGCGACTCGGTGATGTCGCTGTTCGCGGAAAGCTAAAAAGATTCGCGCCAAAGCGCGGCATTCGCAAGGGTGCCGCGCTTTGGTGTAATCGGCGCAAGCGGACGAAGGTTTGCGCCGTATCGTTGGGGGCCTTCCGGCAAATCGCCTAAATGGCCCCGTTTTATTTACTGCCTGGTCGCGGGCAGTGCATTAACTGAGAACATCCATGAAAGTCATCGCTTTCGAACGCAATCTGCAAGGTACGGGTGCGAGCCGCCGCCTGCGCAATGCTGGCAAGACGCCGGGCATCGTTTACGGTGTCGGCGCCGAGCCGCAACTGGTCGAGCTCGACCACAACGCGCTGTGGCACGCCCTGAAGAAGGAAGCCTTCCACTCGTCGATTCTCGACCTCGAAGTGGCCGGCAAGTCGCAGCAGGTGCTGCTGCGCGACGTGCAATACCACCCGTTCCGTCAGCTCGTGCTGCACGTGGACTTCCAGCGCGTTGACCCGAACAAGAAGATCCACACGAAGGTGCCGCTGCACTTCCTGAACCAGGAAACCAACCCGGCCGTCAAGCTGGGTGGCGCGATCATCTCGCACGTTCTGGCTGAAGTCGAAGTTCAGTGCCTGCCGGGCCAACTGCCGGAATTCCTCGAAGTCGACCTCGCGAAGATCGAAGCCGGCCAATCGCTGCACGCCAAGGACATCACGCTGCCCGCAGGCGTGACGCTGGTCCCGCACGTCGAAGCCGAAAACCCGGTGGTCGCTTCGGCACCGGTGCCGGCTGGCGCACAAGCTGCTGCTGAAGGCGAAGAAGCCCCGGCTGCAGAGTAAGCGCAGAGCAACAAATAAGCTGATCCTCTCGATCCGTTTCAAAGAAACGGACGACGTGACCCGCCGCGGTTCGCCCCGGCGGGTTTTTTTTCGCAGTTTTTTCGTACACTTGGCGATTGCTCTACTCATCCAGCAAGCGGAACACCCAACATGATCAGGTTGATCGTCGGGCTCGGCAATCCGGGCGCCGAATACACGGCAACGCGCCATAACGCGGGCTTCTGGCTCGTGGACCAGCTCGCGCGCGAAGCGGGGACGACGCTGCGCGACGAGCGGCGTTTCCACGGCCACTATGCGAAGGCGCGCCTCTATGGCGAGGAAGTGCATCTGCTCGAGCCGCAGACCTATATGAACCGCTCGGGGCAGTCGGTCGTCGCGCTCGCGAACTTCTTCAAGATCCTGCCCGACGAGATCCTCGTCGCGCACGACGAGCTCGATCTGGCGCCCGGCACCGTCAAGCTCAAGCTCGGCGGCGGCAGCGGCGGCCACAACGGCCTGAAGGACATTTCGGCGCATCTGTCGACGCAGCAATACTGGCGTCTGCGCATCGGCATCGGCCATCCGCGCGACCTGATTCCCGAAGGCGCGCGCGCCGGCGCCAAGCCCGACGTCGCGAACTTCGTGCTCAAGCCGCCGCGCCGCGAGGAGCAGGACGTGATCGACGCCTCGATCGAGCGCGCGCTCGCCGTCATGCCCACCTTCGTGAAGGGCGAGGCCGAGCGAGCGGTCATGCAGTTGCATCGCAACGGCTGATCTTCGCGCGCGCGATGCGTGGCGCGCGCATTTTCAGCAGGCCATCTCGAAACATTTCGAAGCATGGAAGGAGAGCGTTTTGAGTCGTTACTGGAGTGACATCGTCCACCGCCTCGTGCCCTATGTGCCGGGCGAGCAGCCCGCGCTCGCGAAGCCGGTGAAGCTCAACACCAACGAGAACCCCTACCCGCCCTCCCCGCGCGTGCTCGAAGCGATCCGCGCCGAGCTCGGCGAAACCGCCGAGTCGCTGCGGCGCTATCCCGATCCCGTGGCGAAGGGGCTGCGTGCCGCGGTGGCGAGGCACCACGGCATCCGCGCCGATCAGGTGTTCGTGGGCAACGGCTCCGACGAAGTGCTCGCGCACGCCTTCCAGGCGCTGCTCAAGCACGACCAGCCGATCCTCTTTCCCGACATCACCTACAGCTTCTATCCGACCTACGCGCGTCTTTACGACGTCGAGTACCGCACGATGCCGCTCGATGCGCAGTTCGCGATCCGCGTCGACGACTATCTGCCGGCCAACGGTGCCGCGAACGGCGGCGTGATCTTCCCGAACCCCAACGCGCCCACCGGCCACGCGCTGCCGCTCTCAGAGATCGAGCGTCTCGTGACGGCGAATGCCGATTCGGTCGTGATCGTCGATGAGGCCTATGTGGATTTCGGCGCGGAGTCGGCGATCGCGCTGATCGACCGCTATCCGAATCTGCTCGTCGTGCACACGACGTCGAAATCGCGCTCGCTCGCGGGCATGCGCGTGGGCTTCGCGTTCGGCCACGCCGATCTGATCGACGCGCTCAACCGTGTGAAGGACAGCTTCAACTCGTATCCGCTCGACCGCCTCGCGCAAGCGGCGGCGACGGCTGCCTACGAGGACGCCGCATGGCTCGAGCGTACCCGCCAGCGCGTCATGACGAGCCGCGAGCGGCTGACGGCCTCGCTCGCGGCGCTGGGCTTCGAGGTCGTGCCTTCGGCGGCCAATTTCGTGTTCGCGAAGCATCCCGCGCACGATGCGGCGCAACTCGCCGCGAAACTGCGCGAGAAGGAGATCTTCGTGCGCCACTTCAATGCGCCGCGCGTGAATCAGCACCTGCGCATCTCGATCGGCACCGACGATGAATGCGACACGCTGGTCGAGGCCTTGAAAGCGATCGTCGGCTAAAAGACCCGCAAGAAATGAAAAAACGCGCCTCAGCGAGGCGCGTTTTCTATTTCTGCACGGCTTTTACGGCAGCCGACGCTTCAAGCGTTCTTCTCCGCCGTGAGCGCCTGATACTTCTCCATCAGCTGCTCGTGCGACTCCACGTGTTCCGGGTTTTTCGGAATGCACTCGACCGGGCAGACCTGGATGCACTGCGGCTCGTCGAAATGGCCGACGCACTCGGTGCACTTCTTCGGGTCGATCACGTAGATTTCCGGGCCCATCGAGATTGCGTCGTTGGGGCACTCGGGCTCGCAGACGTCGCAATTGATGCACTCGTCGGTAATCATCAGGGCCATACTACTCTCGCGTTTCCCTTCAAAAACAAGACATTATAGCGCCGCGGCCCGCGCCTTGCCGGGCCTTCGAGGCGCGCGGCCGCTTCACCAAACGAAACGAAGCGAAGGAAAGCGCGGCGCAACACGCAACACGCCGCACGCCGCACGCCGCACGCCGCTCAAGCTTGCGTCAGGCCGGCCCGCCGAGCGAGGCCACCTTGTCCTGGAGCCGCTTTTCCACCGACGGAAACACGAACTTGCTGACATCGCCGCCCAATTGGGCGATTTCGCGCACGATCGTGCCCGAAATAAACTGGTATTGATCCGACGGGGTCATGAACATCGTTTCGACGTCGGGCAGCAGGTAGCGGTTCATGCCCGCCATCTGGAACTCGTATTCGAAGTCCGAGACGGCGCGCAGGCCGCGCACGATCACGCGCGCGTTGTTGTTGCGCACGAAATCCTTGAGCAGGCCCTTGAAGCTCATCACCTGCACGTTCGGATAGTGGCCGAGCACCTCATGCGCAATCTCGAGCCTTTCTTCGAGCGAGAAGAACGGCTTCTTGTTGCGGCTGTCGGCAACACCGACCACCAGCGTGTCGAAAATGCTCGACGCGCGCCGCACGAGATCTTCGTGACCGCGCGTGAGCGGATCGAACGTACCGGGGTACACGGCGACTACCATGAGGCTTCTCCTCTCAACAGAAATGGGGCGCAATGTGCGGCCGATGTGCCGCCTGCGCGAGTGCCTGCGTGGCGCCCAAAGCCGCCCGCCTGCCTCTTTATCGAACGCGCATTATTCCTCATTTTCGCGCTGCAGCAAATGATAGCGGACCGCCCCGGCCTTGCCTTCGCGCACCACGGTCCAGCCCGCCAGCACGGGCTGCGTCGCGGGATCCACGCTCTCGCCCGACTCCACGTAGAGCCAGCCATCGGGCGCGACGAGCGGCGCGGCCAGTTCGAGCGAACGCGCGAGCAACGCGGCGTCGCCGAACGGCGGATCGATGAACACGACGTCGAACGAGCCCGGCGCGAGATTGGCGGCGAGGCGCAGCGCATCGGCTTCGGCGACCTCGATCGTGCGGGCGGCAAGGTGCGTCTGGTTCGCGCGCAGTTGCGCGGCGGCGCGCGCATTGCGCTCGACCATCACGACGCGCTCGGCGCCGCGCGACGCCGCTTCGAAGCCGAGCGCGCCGCTGCCCGCGAACAGGTCGAGGCAGCGCAGGCCGTCGAGTCGCTGGCCGAGCCAGTTGAAGAGCGTTTCGCGCACGCGGTCGGGCGTGGGCCGCAGGCCCTCGAGATCGAGCACCGGCAGCGGCGTGCGCTTCCAGTCGCCGCCAATGATGCGGATCGTGTGCGTGCCGCCGGCGCGGTTGGGTTTTGCGCCGGCTTGTGCACTGGATTTCGCGCCGGCTTGTGCACCATGCGCTGCGCGGGCGCCCTGCGGGCGCGGGGAGGATGAACGGGGCATGCGTTTTTTTGCTGAGTGTATCGGTACCGATGTGCGTCGGCGGGCGCCAGTCGGGCAGCCCACATGACGCTGTGCGCCATGCGGGCAAACGCCGCGCCGGCCAATGCGCGAACGTTACCACAGGGCCGGGCGCGCGCTGGGATGGGTAGCGCACGCCGGCCGCCACGACGCACCCGGAGGCGCCTGATAAAATGACGTGTTTTCCACGCGTTGCCCGCTTGAGCTACGTCGATGACCGTCCCTCGGTCAGACCAGCAGCGCGTTTTCCTCACACCAGACCATGTTCAGTTTCTTTAAACGACTCCGGGGCTCGAAGGGCGCCGGGAATGAGGCGGCCGAAACGGACGCTTTGCCCGACGCTTCGCTCGACGCAGCAGCCGAGCCCGACGAAGCAAGCGCAGAGGCGCCGTCCCCCGCTGCCGAGCCGTCCGCGCCGTCCGCACGCGTTCAGGCTCCGGCGAGCGCTGCCGCGCCCCAGGCCGCCGCACCGCAAGCGCTGGAGAACGAGTTCGAAGCCGTCGAAATCGTCCCGCCGCCCGCGCTCGACGCCAACGCGAAGAAGTCGTGGCTCTCGCGCCTGAAGTCGGGGCTTTCGAAAACGGGCTCGAACATCCAGAGCATCTTCGTCAACGCGAAGATCGACGACGACCTCTACGAAGAGCTCGAGACCGCGCTGCTGATGTCCGACGCCGGCGTCGACGCCACCGAATACCTGCTGGAGACGCTGCGCCAGAAGGTGCGCGCCGAGCGCCTGACCGACGCCCAGCAAGTGAAGGACGCGCTGCGCCAGTTGCTCGTCGACCTGCTCAAGCCGCTCGAAAAGTCGCTGATGCTGGGCCGCGCGCAGCCGCTCGTGATGATGATCGCGGGCGTGAACGGCGCGGGCAAGACCACGAGCATCGGCAAGCTCGCGAAGCATCTGCAGCGCTTCGACCAGAGCGTGCTGCTCGCCGCCGGCGACACGTTCCGCGCCGCCGCGCGCGAGCAGCTTTCGATCTGGGGCGAGCGCAACAACGTGACGGTCGTGCAGCAGGAAAGCGGCGACCCGGCCGCCGTGATTTTCGATGCGGTGAGCGCGGCGCGCGCGCGCGGCATCAACGTGGTGATGGCCGATACGGCGGGCCGGCTGCCCACGCAATTGCACCTCATGGACGAGCTCAAGAAGGTCAAGCGCGTGATCGGCAAGGCGTTCGACGGCGCGCCGCACGAAGTGCTGCTCGTGATCGACGCGAACACGGGCCAGAACGCGCTCACCCAGGTGAAGGTGTTCGACGACGCGCTCGGCCTGACCGGCCTCATCGTCACGAAGCTCGACGGCACCGCGAAGGGCGGCATCCTCGCCGCCATCGCGCGTCAGCGTCCGATTCCGGTGTACTTCATCGGCGTGGGCGAGAAGGTCGAGGACCTGCAGCCGTTCGTGGCCGAGGAATTCGCGGACGCGCTGCTGGGGAACTGATCCCGCATCCTTTCCGTGCGCGTCCTTCCAGGGACAAAGGGCGCCGTTCGCAGGAACGGCGCCCTTTTTTCATGCGCTCGCGCGTCTCCGTGCGAGCGTCATCCGTACAGCGACGCTCAACTCACTCGGCGTCCGGCTGCACGCCCGGCGCCGCGCGCACGAACGCGTCGAGCTGCACGGCATGGTCGTGAATGCGCTGGATGGTCGGATAGCGCGTCGTGTCGATCTTGAAGCGGTGCGCGTTGTAGATCTGCGGCACGAGGCACAGGTCGGCGATCGTCGGCGTATCGCCGTAGCAGAGCTTGCCCGTGCGCGGATCGTTCGCGAGGCGCTCCTCCAGCGTGGTGAACCCCGCTTCGATCCAGTGCCGATACCAGGCGTCCTTGGCCGCATCGTCCACGCCCAGCGTGTGCTTCAGGTATCTCAGCACGCGCAGGTTGTCGATCGGATGGATCTCGCACGCGATCTGCAGCGCGAGCGAGCGCACGTGCGCGCGGTCGGCGGGAGATTTCGGCAGCAGCGGCGGCTCGGGATGCGTCTCCTCGAGATACTCGATGATGGCGAGCGATTGCTGGATCGCGTGATTTTCGTCGTCAATGAGCGTCGGCACGATCGCATCGGGATTGATCTTGCGATACGCGGGCTTCAGTTGCTCGCCGCCCTCGCGCACCAGATGCACCGGCACGTACTCGTACGACAGGTTCTTCAGATTCAGCGCGACGCGCACGCGGTACGACGCCGAACTGCGGAAATAGCTGTAAAGCTTCATGCTCTCCTCGTACTCCTCTGTCGATCGGAACGAGCGCTTTCGCGCTGGCTCCGCTCCCATGCAAAGCCGTTGATCGTCCCTGGTCCTTACACCACGCGCACGGCGAACTCGCCGAGGCCGTCCACGCCGCCCTTCATCACGTCGCCCGGCTTCACCGCGCCGACGCCTTCCGGCGTGCCCGTGTAGATCAGGTCGCCCGCCTTCAGCTCGAAGAGCGTGGAGAGGAACGCGATGGTGTCGGCGACCGGCCAGATCATCTGCGAAATGTCCGAGCGCTGCTTTTCCTCGCCGTTCACCGAAAGCCAGATCGCGCCGCTGGCCATCTGGCCGGCTTGCGCGACGGGATGGATCGGGCCGATGGGCGCGGAGTGGTCGAAGCCCTTGGCGGTGTCCCACGGGCGGCCGAGCTTCTTCGCTTCGGCCTGCAGGTCGCGGCGCGTCATGTCCAGACCGAGCGCGTAGCCGAACACGTGGTCGAGCGCGCGCTCGACGGAAATGTTCCTGCCGCCCTTGCCGATCGCGGCGACCAGCTCCATTTCGAAGTGGACGTTCTGCGATTGCGCGGGATACGGAAATTCGGCGGTCGTGCCGGGCGCGACGTAGAGCAGCGCGTCGGCGGGCTTGGCGAAGAAGAACGGCGGCTCGCGGTTCGGATCGTGACCCATCTCGCGCGCGTGCGCCTCGTAATTGCGGCCGACGCAATAGATGCGGCGCACCGGGAAGCGCGCATCGCTGCCCGCCACGGGCACCGCGGCTTGCGGCGCCGGGTCAAATACGTATGTCATCGAATTCTCCGTCCTCGTGATGGGCCGCGCGCGGCGGCAAGGCCTGCGCGGCTTAGAACGCGAGTGTAACGCGCTGCGGTCGCAGTGCGCCGCGGCGCTCGTGCGATACTTCCCGTATCCAGACCGATGCAGATCAAAACGCAGACGAAAGCGGCTCCGTTGCAGCAAGCTCGCAGCCAAAGCGCGGCCCGACGAACCGCCATCGCGCCATCTGCCCCACACCCACGCCGCCATGAACGCTCCCGATTCCACCGCTACCTTTTCTTGCGCCCGCTTCATCAAGGAGATCGGCCGCGGGCCGCACGGCGCGCGTTCGCTGTCGTCGGAAGACACGCATACGCTCTATGCGGCGATGCTCGACGGCCGCGTGCCCGAGCTCGAACTAGGCGCGGTGCTGCTCGCCTACCGGCTCAAAGGCGAAACGGCCGATGAACTCGCCGCGATGCTCGCGGCCGCGCACGCGTCGTTCGCGCCCATCGCGGTGGCCGGGGGCGCATATCGCCCGGTGTCGATTCCGAGCTACAACGGCGCGCGCAAGCAGCCGAACCTCGTGCCGCTGCTCGCGCTGCTGCTCGCGCGCGAAGGCGTGCCGACGCTCGTGCACGGCGTCGTCGACGATCCAGGCCGCGTGACGAGTGCCGAAATCTTCGCCGCGCTGAATCTGCCCGCCGCGCACGATCACGCGGCGATCGAGGCGCAGCTTGCCGGGCGCCGCGCGGCGTTCGCGTCGATCGAAACGCTTGCGCCCCAGCTCGCGCGCCTGTTGTCGCTGCGCCGGCGCATGGGCGTGCGCAACTCCACGCACACGCTCGTCAAGCTGCTGCAGCCGTTCGCGCAGCCTGGCCTGCGGCTCGTGAACTACACGCATCCGCCCTACCGCGAGAGCCTGAGCGCGCTCTTTGCGGCGCACCCGGAAGCGGCCGTGGGCGGCGCGCTGCTCGCGCGCGGCACCGAAGGCGAAGCCGTCGCCGACACGCGTCGCCAGGTCCAGGTGGACTGGCTGCACGACGGCATCTGCGAGACGCTGATCGAGCCGGTGCGCTCGTCGCCGGACGGCCCCGATGTCGACTTGCCCGAGGGCCGCGACGCCGCCACGACAGCGGCCTGGATCGAAGCGGTGCTGCGCGGCGACGCACCGGTGCCCGACGCCATCGCACGCCAGGTCGAGACGATCAAGCGCATCGCTAAACGCACTTAATGCGCGTAGTCCGCGCGCAGAAGCACGCACGGCAACGCGCAAAATCTCGCGCATGCCGTGCGCGGCGGACTTCGGCCATCGCGTATGAAGTCGCGCGAAGTCCCGCAGCGCCGAGCCAGGAGACGCGCGAAAGAAAGCCCAACCCGCCATCGGCACGCATCGCCGCCCATCTGCACGCATCTTTGCAGCGCAAAAGCGCGAATTCCCTGTTGACACATTCGCCAGTCCTCGCTTACATTCGACGAATGCGTTCCTTCCCGAACACCCTCCGAATTACCTCCGGCCGCCTGGCGGCCCTATCGCTACGTCTAGCGTAAGCCAGGCGTAGCGCTGCGCGACCACCTCTTTCGAGGTCCCCCGGTCGGCAGTCCTCCCAAGCAGTTCTCGCAGTACCCCAAACCGCAGTTTCTCTACAACCAGTCGTCTGCATTCGTCCGTTTACCGTTCGGACGAGTCGCGAGGGTCAAAATGCACGTTGCATGGGCTTCGTTCATGTCCGCTTCCGCCGCGCCGGTTACCGCCGCCACCGTGGCCTTCTTCTTCGCGTCCGTGGTTGCCGCCCGTTCGCCCGAAGTTGTGCGCATCGTGCCTCGTCGTCAGCAAGCCAGCCGCCCGCTGCCGACCGCCATCGCAAACGACTCCACGAAGAACGAGGCATGTCATGTTGCGTAATCCCGCCGAGAAATACCGTCCCTTCCCCGCCATCCGTTTGAACGGCCGCCGATGGCCCACGCGCACCGTCGAGCGCGCGCCCGTCTGGATGAGCACCGACCTGCGTGACGGCAACCAGTCGCTGATCGAGCCGATGAGCATCGAGCAGAAGACCGAATTCTTCGAGATGCTGGTCGCGATCGGCTTCAAGGAGATCGAAGTCGGCTTTCCGTCGGCGTCGCAAACCGACTTCGATTTCGTGCGCAAGCTGATCGACGAAAAGCGCATTCCCGACGACGTGACGATCGAAGTGCTCGTGCAATCGCGCGAAGAGCTCATCGCCCGCACCTTCGAGGCGCTCGAAGGCGTGCCGCGCGCGATCGTGCATCTCTACAACGCGATCTGTCCGTCGTTCCGCAAGATCGTGTTCGGGCAGTCCAAGGACGAAGTGAAGGCGCTCGCGGTCGAAGGCACGCGCCTGATCCGCCAGTACGCCGACGCGCGCCCTGGCACGCACTGGATCTATCAGTACTCGCCGGAAACCTTCAGCATGACCGAGCTCACGTTCGCGCGCGAAGTCTGCGACGCCGTCGCCCAGACCTGGCGCCCGACGCGCGATCACAAGATGATCGTGAACCTGCCGGCGACGGTCGAAGCCGCGATGCCCAACATCTACGCCGACCAGATCGAGTGGATGGACCGCAACCTCGCGTACCGCGACAGCATCGTGCTCTCGGTGCATCCGCACAACGACCGCGGCACGGCCGTGGCCGCCGCCGAAATGGCACTCCTCGCGGGCGCGGACCGCATCGAAGGGTGCCTGTTCGGCAACGGCGAGCGCACCGGCAATGTCGACCTCGTCACGCTCGCGATGAATCTCTACACGCAGGGCATCGATCCGGGCCTCGACTTCTCCGATATCGACGCCGTGCGCCGCGTGGTCGAGCGCTGCAACCAGTTGCCCGTGCATCCGCGTCACCCGTATGCGGGCGACCTCGTGTTCACGGCGTTTTCGGGCTCGCATCAGGACGCGATCCGCAAGGGCTTTGCGCAACAGCAGCCCGATGCGGTCTGGGAAGTGCCCTATTTGCCGATCGATCCCGCCGATCTCGGCCGCAGCTACGACGCCGTGATCCGCGTGAACAGCCAGTCGGGCAAGGGCGGCGCCACCTGGCTGCTCGAGCGCGGCATGGGCTTCACGCCGCCGCGCCGCGTGCAGATCGAATTCAGCCACGCCGTGCAGACGGTCACCGATGGCTCGGGCGAAGAAATCTCCGGCGATGCAATCTGCGCGCTCTTCTCGCGCGAATACCTCGAAACGCGCGGACCGGCCGCGCACATGGGCGCGGGGCGCGTGCGCTGGGAGGGCCGCGACGTCGCCATGCCCACGGCAGCGCAGATCGACGAGGCGCACGTGCGCGACGTGGCCGCGACGATCGCGGCGGCCGCCGATGAGGGCATCGAAGTCACGTCGTTCGAAACCCTGCGCACGGCGCAGGGCGCCACGGCGGTCTTCGTCGGCTGCCGCGTGGGCGGGCAGGCGCTGCGCCATGGCGTCGGAGTCGCCGACGACGCCGCACATGCGGCCGTCGCCGCCGTGGTGAGCGCGGTCAATCGCGCCGCCTGGCCGCAGATCGACCGGCGCGCGGCGGCTTGATCGTACGAATGCGCACGAACTCGCAAAAACGCACGCGAATGTGCATGAAGTAACGCCGCTGCGCGTGGGCGCGGCAGCACGGTGAACGAAGCAACCGGTTTAGTGGAAGCAGTACCCGGGCTTTGCGTTGAGCGCCGACGGCAAAACGGGCCGTTGGCGTGCGCCCGATACGCTCAGCAAGCGATATCGGCGAGTGGACCTACCGGTTCTCACTCGGTAGCGCAACGCGTCGCCTGCCACGCAAGCAGACGCCAGTGGCCATCCTCCTGGGTCTGAATCGCCGTGTAGGCAATGGGATAGAGCAGCGCGCCGTTGTTCGCTTCCATTTCGATGAGCGCGCGGCCCGAGATCAGGCAGGTCTCGCGGCCCACCGGCAGCACGTCCTGCGACTGGATCTCGATCTGGCGATAGCGGCGGCGCCCCGCGGTGATCGCATCGATGAACTGCTGTTTGGTCTCGCGTTTGCCGTTCGTGTGGACGAAGGTGGCATTGTCGGACAGGAGCTGATCCAGCGACGAGCCGTCGCCGTCCACCATGGCGCGAAACCGCTCGCGCTCCAGCCCGCGTATCGCTTCGATTACTTTTGCAGCCATTGATCGAGCCCCTTGCGCACGAGTCCACGTCATCGCGCCGACCCGCGCCGAAGATTTATCGCACGCGTCTCGCTGAAATTTATACCAGGTTTTGACACATGGATACTTGCGATCAAAAGGATCGCCCTTATATAGGTGTCGTGCGGCCGTGCCTGGCCGGCCGCGCTCGAATGTCGCATCGGAGGCACTTTCGTCTCAATCCGGCGTCTGACAGATTTAGACACCATCGAGGCCGGATACCCAGGCATCGCCCAAGGCGCCAGCCGCCGTGAATCGGCCTGCTTCAGCCCCGTTTTCCTCACCGCATCCGCGCCGGATAGCGGCCTTGTTCTAGAGTATTCCTTCGGCCCGCGGGTGTGCGCGGGACCGTGACGGGCGGCAAGCCCCGTCCAGCTTGCTTCTGTGCATTTCGCTGAAATCTATCGAAACAAATATTTCGATAGGACCAGCGGAACCATGAAGCCCCTACAGACTCGAAGTATTAGCACTCGATATTTGAGAGTGCTAACATCCACCGTGGAGTCGATGTCCGACTTTTGCAAGATTCCTGAGGAGTTCGCTACGTGAGCAACGCAATGACCATGACCCTTCCGAATACGCTTAGCCCGTCGTCGGCCAAGGCCGGGGGTTCGGGTGTACTGGCGCTCGCGAACGCTTCCATGCTGCCTGGCCAACTGGGCAACATCGACGCCTACATTCAGGCCGTGAACCGGATCCCGATGTTGACGCCGCAAGAGGAGCGCCAGTTCGCGACCGAGTTCCGCGAGCAAAACAATCTCGAAGGTGCGCGCCGTCTCGTGCTGTCGCACCTGCGCCTCGTCGTCTCGATCGCGCGTAATTACCTGGGCTACGGCCTGCCGCACGCCGACCTGATCCAGGAAGGCAATATTGGGCTGATGAAGGCTGTGAAGCGCTTCGACCCCGAGCAGAACGTCCGGCTCGTGTCGTACGCCATGCACTGGATCAAGGCCGAGATTCATGAGTACATCCTGCGCAACTGGCGCATGGTGAAGGTCGCCACGACCAAGGCGCAGCGCAAGCTGTTCTTCAACCTGCGCAGCCACAAGCAGGGCCTGCAGTCGTTCACGCCCGAGGAAATCGAGGGTCTCGCGCAAGAGCTGAACGTGAAGCGCGAAGAAGTCGTGGAGATGGAAACGCGTCTGTCGGGTTCTGACATCGCGCTCGAAAGTCAGACCGACGACGGCGAAGAGTCGTTCGCCCCGATCGCCTGGCTCGCCGACTCGCACAGCGAGCCGACCGCCGTGATGGCCGCGCGTCAGCACGACCGCCTGCAGTCGGACGGCATCGCGAGCGCGCTGGAGGCACTCGACGCGCGCAGCCGCCGCATCATCGAGGCGCGCTGGCTGAACGTCGAGGACGACGGCTCGGGAGGCTCGACGCTGCACGAGCTGGCGGACGAGTTCGGCGTCTCGGCCGAGCGCATTCGCCAGATCGAAGCGAGCGCGATGAAAAAGATGCGCACGGCGCTCGCCGACTACGCCTGAGACACCAGGTCACACGGCGCGGCCGCCCCGCCGCACGCAAGCGCTTCACCGCCAGCCCCACTCTTACCAAGAGTGGGGCTTTTTCTTTTCTGGGCGCCGTAATTTGTACGCGTTCGCGCCGACTTTTCCTATTCCTTCATAAGATAGTTCAGCGTTTGACGCAGTCCCAATCTGACAGCAGAAGATCTAAATCAAAATTTGCTGACGTGGGCTGAACTATAAAGATCGCAATGCCGAACAGATGCAACCGCTCGCGACGCCGCACGGCCGCAGCGGAACCAGAATTCAGGAGCTATTGCCATCGCCACGACCTCCACTTCCGGGCCACCCTTGCGCGAGCAAGCGTCGCTACGCGCGCGCTTGCTCCACTGGGCCCGCGGGCCGACCTTCGGCCGCGACATCGTTCTCGTTCTCGCCTTCAAGCTCGTGTTGCTGATGACGCTCAAATACGCGTTCTTCAATCATCCGCAGGCCGAGAACATGACCATGCCGCCGGCGGCGGTCGCGCAGGCCCTGCTCTCCGTGCCCGCGCCGGCCGAGGCCAGATCGCCCGTGACCAGATCGCCCGAGGCTAGACCGCCCGAGGCTAGACCGCCCGTGGCTAGACCGCCCCGCGCAAACCCATCTCAAGGGGACCAGCATCATGCCAATTAGCGAAACCGTCGATCTTTCGCGTCTGCAGTTCGCGGTCACGGCGCTCTATCACTTCCTGTTCGTGCCGCTCACGCTCGGCCTGTCCTGGTTGCTCGTCATCATGGAATCCGTCTACGTGATGACCGGCAAGCCAATCTACAAGGACATGACGCAGTTCTGGGGCAAGCTCTTCGCGATCAACTTCGTGATGGGCGTGACCACCGGCCTCACGATGGAATTCCAGTTCGGCACGAACTGGTCGTACTACTCGCACTACGTGGGCGATATCTTCGGCGTGCCGCTCGCCGTGGAAGGGCTCGCCGCGTTCTTCCTCGAATCGACCTTCGTGGGCCTGTTCTTCTTCGGCTGGAACCGCATGACGAAGGGCGGACACCTGCTCACGACGTTCTTCGTCGCGCTCGGCTCGAACCTCTCCGCGCTGTGGATTCTCGTCGCCAACGGCTGGATGCAGAACCCCGTGGGCGCCGCGTTCAACTACGAAACCATGCGCATGGAGCTCACGAGCCTGTTCCAGGTGATCTTCAACCCGGTCGCCCAGGTGAAGTTCGTGCACACGGTATCGGCCGGCTATGTGACGGCGTCGATGTTCGTGCTCGGCATTTCGTCGTGGTATCTGCTGCGCCGCCGCGACGTGGACTTCGCGCTGCGCTCGTTCGCCATCGCCGCGGGCTTCGGCCTTGCGTCCACGCTCTGCGTGATCGTGCTCGGCGACGAATCGGGCTATCGCACGGGCGAGGTCCAGCAGATCAAGCTCGCCGCCATCGAAGCCGAATGGGACACGGCGCCCGCACCCGCGCCGTTCACGCTGTTCGGCATCCCTAACCAGCAGGAAGAGCGCACCGACTACGCCATCCGCATTCCCTACCTGATGGGCATCATCGCCACGCGCTCGATCGACGAGCCGGTGATCGGCCTGAAGGACCTGATGGGCCGCGCCGAAGTGCGCATCCAGAACGGCATGCTCGCCTACGCCGCGCTGCAGAAAATGAAGGAAGGCACGGCCGACACCGCCACGCGCGACGTGTTCGAGGCACACAAGGCCGACCTCGGCTACGGCCTGCTGCTCAAGCAGTACGCGCCGAACGTGACCGACGCCACGCCCGAGCAGATCAAGGCCGCCGCGAAGCACTCGATTCCGCCCGTCGCGCCGGTGTTCTGGTCGTTTCGCGTGATGGTGGGCCTCGGCATGCTGTTCCTCGCGACCTTCGTGCTCGCATTCTGGTTCTGCGCACAGCGCACGCTGCTCAAGGGGAACCGCCGCTGGTTCCTGCGCTGGGTGGTCTGGGCGATTCCGCTGCCGTGGCTCGCCGCCGAATTCGGCTGGGTCGTCGCCGAGCTAGGCCGCCAGCCGTGGACCATCGCCGAGGTGCTGCCCACGCACCTCTCGGCGTCGAGCCTCGCGCCCGGCGACGTGTGGCTGAGCCTCGCGGGCTTCGTGGTGTTCTACACGGCGCTCTTCATCATCGAGATCACGCTGATGTTCAAGTACGCGCGCCTCGGCCCCTCGGCGCTGCATACGGGGCGCTACTTCCACGAGCAGGGCGCGGCCGTGGCGAGCGGCAACCGCGTCTCGTGATGCGCGCCCGCAACGTGTCGAAAGCAACGCACAGGAAACACACAGGAACCACACCATGGACTACGCAACGCTCAAAGTGATCTGGTGGGTGCTGATCGGCGTGCTCTTGATCGGCTTCTCGCTCACCGACGGCTTCGACATGGGCGCCGCCGTGCTGCTGCCCTTCATCGGCAAGACCGATGCGGAGCGCCGCATCGTCATCAATACGGTCGGCGCGACCTGGGAAGGCAATCAGGTCTGGCTCATCACCGCGGGCGGCGCCATGTTCGCCGCCTGGCCGCTCGTCTATGCGGCGTCGTTCTCGGGCTTCTACTTCGCGATGCTGCTCGTGCTCTTCGCGTTGTTCTTCCGGCCCGTGGGCTTCGACTACCGCGGCAAGCGCGACAACCCGAAGTGGCGCAGCGCCTGGGACTGGGCGCTGTTCGTCGGCGGCTTCGTGCCGGCGCTCGTGTTCGGCGTGGCGTTCGGCAACCTGCTCGAAGGCGTGCCGTTCAGCTATGACACGGACCTGCGCGTGACGTATCACGGCGGCTTCTTTGAATTGCTCAATCCGTTCGCGCTCCTGTGCGGGCTCGTGAGCCTCACCATGCTCACCGCGCACGGCGCCGCGTTCGTGAAGCTCAAGAGCGAGGGCGTGGTGGCCGCGCGGGCGTCGAAAGCGCTGCGCATCGCATCGTTACTCGCGGTCGTGTGCTTCGTCCTGGCGGGCGCACTCGTGGCCACGCTGATCGGCGGCTACACGATCACGACGCCGGCTCCGTACGACAGCGTCGCCAATCCGCTGCTCAAGAGCGTCGAGCCGGGCACGGGCCTGTGGATCAGCAACTACGGGCTCTATCCGTGGATGGCGATTGCGCCGGTTCTCGGCATTCTCGGCGGCGTGGTCGCGTTCGTGCTCGCGGGTTCTCGGCTCGAGAAGACGGCCTTTTTCGGCACCTCGCTGCTGATCATCGGCGTGATTCTCACGGCGGGCTTCTCGATGTTTCCGTTCATCATGCCGTCCTCGCTGGACCCGCGTTCGAGCCTCACGGTGTGGGACGCCACCTCCAGCAAGACCACGCTCGAAATCATGCTCGTGGCCGTGATCATCTTCCTGCCGATCGTGCTCGCCTACACCACGTGGGCGTATCGGATCATGCGCGGCAAGGTGACCGTAGAGGCCGTCGAGGACAAGCGCAATTCGTTGTACTGATCGCGTGGTGCCAGGCGATTCGCGCGGCCTGGTGCGTGAGGCCGCAACGCAATTTACACAGGAGTGGAAACCATGTGGTACTTCACCTGGATACTGGGCATTGGCGTGGCGCTCGGCTTTGGGATCATCAACGTGATGTGGCTCGACCAGCAGCACAAGATGGACAGCGACGATAGCGGGCAGTGAGGCTGCGAGCGAGCGGCGTGGGAAGGGTCCAGCCATGAAAAAACCGGCGCACGCGCCGGTTTTTCCTTACAACGAGAGACCGCTGATGAAGCCGCTCACGCCGCCTCCAACGCAAGCTCCCGCGCATAGCGCTGCGCCGCGTCGCCCACGACGATATGCAGCGTATCCGCCGACACCCAGGCCACATCGAGCGTGCCAAGCTGCGTGCGGTCGACTGCCGCCGGGTCGCGCACGATCACGCGCAAACGCGTGAGCGCGACCGCATCGAGCGAGACGATGTTCGCCACGCCGCCCAGCACCGCGAGCCAGCGCGACGGATTCGGGTCGAGCGGACCGGCTTGATCGCTCGCACTGGCCGATGACGGCGCAGCCGCTGGCGCGACAGGCGCCGCCTTCGCCACCGCCGAGGCCGCCGAAGCCGCCGCCGGACGGCCGCTGGCGATCTCGCGACGGATCTCGTCGGCGATCATGTCCGCTTCCGGCCCGATGATGACCTGCACGCTTTCGCCGCCGCGCTTGAGCACGCCGCGCGCGCCAATCGCCTTGAGCGCCGGCTCCGACACGTGCGCCGGATCGGCCACCGTGAGACGCAGGCGCGTCGTGCAGGCATCGACCACCTTCAGGTTGGCCGCGCCGCCGAGCGCATCGATATAGCGCGCCGCACGCGAGAGCGACGTGGCCGCTGCCACACCGCCGGCCGCCACGTCCACACCCGACATCGACGAGGCGATGGCCGTGTCGCCGGCCGAGGCTTCGCGGCCCGGCGTCGGCAGATTGAAGCGGCGGATGAAGAAGCGGAACAGCACGTAGTAGACCACCGCGTAAGCGATGCCGAGCGGGATCGCTTCCCAGCCGTGCGTCGAGAGACCGTAGTTCAGCACGTAGTCGATCGCGCCCGCCGAGAACGTGAAGCCGAGCTTGATGCCGAGCAGCGAGCAGATCGCGAGCGACAGGCCCGTGAGCACGGCGTGGATGCCGTAGAGCACCGGTGCGAGGAACATGAAGGTGAACTCGATCGGCTCGGTCACGCCCGTGAGGAACGAGGTGAGCGCCATCGAGAGCAGCAGGCCGCCCACCATCGCGCGGCGCTCCTTGGGCGCCTCGTGCAGCATCGCGAGACACGCGGCCGGCAGGCCGAACATCATCACCGGGAAGAAGCCGGCCATGAAGCCGCCCGCGGTGGGGTCGCCCGCGAAGAAGCGGTGCAGGTCGCCGGTCACGGCCGCGCCGCCGGCGGCCGGCGTGAACGAGCCGAACACGAACCACACGAGCGAGTTCAGGATGTGATGGAGGCCGGTCACGAGCAGCAGCCGGTTCAGCAATCCATAGACGAAGGTGCCGATCGCGCCCGCCGTGGTGAGCCAGTGGCCCGCCGTGTCGATCGCGCTCTGCACCGGTCCCCATGCATAGCCGAACACGATGCCGAGCACGAGGCATGCGAGCCCGGTCACGATCGGCACGAAGCGCTTGCCGCCGAAGAAGGCCAGGAACTCGGGCAGCTTGATGTCCTTGAAGCGGTTGTACAGCATGCCCGCCACGACACCGGCCACGACGCCCGAGAGCACGCCCATGTTGAGCTTGTCGTTGATGTCCTTCATCACGGCGGTCTCGACCAGATAGCCGAGCGCGCCCGCGAGCGCCGCCACGCCGTTATTGTCCTTCGCGAAGCCCACCGCGATGCCGATCGCGAACAAGAGCGGCAGATTGTCGAAGATCGCGCCGCCTGCGTCGGCGATGATCTTGATGTTGAGCATGTCGGCCTGCCCGAAGCGCAGCAGAATGCCGGCCACCGGCAGCACTGCGATCGGGAGCATCAGCGCGCGGCCGAGGCTCTGAATCTTGAGAAACGGATTGCCATCCATGAACTGCCTCCAGTCCCTGTCTCTTGCGTGACGTAAGTGAGGTGAGAGAAGCCGGCGCGCGATCGCTGCGCCCGCCGGCGGGTTTTATTAAGGAAATCGAACGATTGCTGTACCAACAACTACCTGGTGAGCTGAGTGGCCAGCCAGCCGGCCACTCAGCGGATCCAGACAGAGATCAATCGAGCGGCCAGTGTGCGCGGCTCGCCGCGCGCACCGCCTGCGCCGATTCCAGCGCGAGGATCTCGAACGCGCGCTCGCGGCACTGGCTGTAATCGAGCTTGCGCACGCGCGCCTTGATCGTCGGCACGGAAACCGGATCGACCGAAAGCTCGGTCACGCCAAGGCCGATGAGCAGCGGCACCGCGAGCGGATCGCCCGCCAGCGCGCCGCAGACGCCCACCCACTTGCCATGCTTGCTTGCGCCCTCCACCGCCACGGAGACGAGACGCAGCACGGCCGGATGCAGGCCGTCGGCCTGCGCCGCCAGATCGGGCTGGCAGCGGTCCATCGCGAGCGTGTACTGCGTGAGATCGTTGGTGCCGATCGAGAGGAAGTCGGCGTGGCGCGCGAGCTGGTCGGCCAGCAGCGCCGCCGAGGGCACCTCGATCATCACGCCCACCTCGATGCGGCCCGTGCGGCCCGCTTCGCGTGCAAACGTGTCGATGCGCTCGCGCAGGCGCACAAGCTCGCCCACGTCGGTGACCATCGGCAGCAGGATGCGCACGGCGCCCATCGGCTCGACCGCGAGCAGCCCGCGCAACTGGTCGTCGAGCAAGTCGGGGCGCACCTGCGCGAGACGGATGCCGCGCAGGCCCAGCGCGGGGTTCGGCTCGGGCGGCAGCGTCAGATAGTCGACTTCCTTGTCCGCGCCCACGTCGAGCGTGCGGATGATCGCCGTGCGTCCACCCAGCGCCTCGGCGATTGCCTGGTAGCCCTCGCGATGCTCGTCCACCGTGGGCGCCGCCTGGCGATGGATGAACATGAGCTCGGTGCGCAAAAGGCCCACGGAATCCGCGCCGTTTTCGACAGCGGTGCGCGCGTCGTCGAGCGTCGCGATATTCGCCGCGACTTCGACCGCGTGGCCGTCGCGCGTGGCCGCGGCCTCGTGCGAGGTGCGCCGGTTCGCTTCGCGCACGCCCGCGAGGCGCTGCTTTTCGGCGCGGGCGCGCTCGACGTCCTGCGTGCTCGGCGCGAAGGCAAGGCTGCCCGCGCTCGCGTCCACCACCACCGTCGCGCCTTCTTCGATCTTGTGCAGCGCGTCGCCGAGCGCGACGAGCGCCGGAATGCCCGCCTGGCGCGCGATGATCGCGGCGTGCGAGGTCGCGCCGCCGCGCGCCATCACGAGCGCGGTAACGCGCTTGCGGTCGAGCGAGGCGAGGTCGGAGGGCGTGAATTCGTCGGCGGCGAGCACGGCTTCTTCGGGCAGCTCGCGCTGCGCCGCGGCCGCCGTACCACCAGCGCCGCACGCGTTCGCGAGCGCGCGCAGCACGCGCTTTTCCAGGTCGCGCAGATCGGCGGCGCGCTCCGCGAGCAGCGGGTCGTCCACCTTGCCGAGCACCGCGATCTGGGCGCGGATCGCTTCGCGCCATGCGAAGCCCGCGCTCTTGCCGAGGCTGATGAGGTCGCGGGCGGCGTCGATGAGGGTCGGGTCTTCGAGCAGCACGCGATGCATCTGGAAGATGCCCGCTTCGCCGATCGCACCGCGCTGCGAGGCCGCGCGCACGGAGGCGTCGAGTTCGCCGTCGACCGAGGCGACAGCCTTGTCGAGCAGGCGGCTTTCCGCCGCCGAGGGGCCGCTCGCGAGCTCGGACGGCTCGAGTTCCGCGTCGTCCCAGCGCACCAGCTTGCCGACGGCCACGCCAGGCGCCGCGCACACGCCGATCAGCGTGCCCGGCGTGCCCTGGGCGGCCCGCTGCGCGGCAACGGCCGCGCCTGCCGCGCTGGCCACGGCGGCAGCCGCGGGCGCCGGCGACAGTTGCCGCGCGGGCGCCTCGCCGCCTTCGCCCGGCGCTTCGCGCAGGAGCTCTCCGGCGACGGCGTCCACGGCCTTCTGCGCCTCGCGGCCCATGCCGACCAGTTCGATGGTCGCGCCCTCACCTGCGCCGAGGCCGAGCAGGCCCACTACGCTTTCGATGGTGGCCTTGCGCTCGCCATAGCGCACTTCCACGCGCGCATCGATCCCGCGCGCCGCTTCGCGCGCACGCGCGGCCGGCCGCGCATGGAGGCCGCCCGCATGCGTGAGCGTCACGCTGCGGCGCACTTCGTTCGTGACCACGTCCGCGACGCCGGGCACGCCCGCTGCGCCATCACGCGCACGCAGCACGAGCAGCGGCGTCTCGCCGGCCACGACATGATCTTTATAGTCCGCGCGCGCGACCACTTCGAACGCATCGGAGTTCGCGACCGCGATCACGGAGACGAGGCTCGGCGCATTGCACGCCACCACGTCGAGATCGAATTCGATCAGCAGATCGCCACGGCGCACCTGCGCGCCCTGCTCGACCTTCGGCGCGAAGCCCTTGCCGTTCAGCTCGACCGTGTCGATGCCGATATGCACGAGCACCTGCGCGCCTTCGGCGGTCTGCAGCGTGACGGCGTGGCCGGTGCGCGCGAGGTGCATGACCGTGCCGTCGCACGGCGAGACGAGCCGGCCGACGAGCGGATCGACGCCGATGCCGTCGCCGAACAGGCCTTCCGAAAACACCGGATCGGGCACCGCAGCGAGCGGCACGACTGGGCCGGTCAGCGGTGCGACCAGTTCGATACAACCCTCGGCGGAATTTTCCGGCTTCATCAGGCGAGACTCCTGGATGCGTTCCATCAGCGTTCCAATCTAGTGGGTTTCGGTGACTTTGTTCAGGTAGCGCGGCTCGTCCGGGTTGCGGCCGCGCGCGGCGGCAAGGCTCGCCGCCATCACGTAGAACGAAAGAATGGCGGCGATCGGGTCGAGCGCCGGGTCGGCCGTCGTGACGAGCGGCAGCGTGGCTTCGGGCACGTCGGCGGGCGCCGCGAGCAGCACGCGCGCACCGCGCTTTTGCATGTCGCGCGCGAGCTCCACGAGACCGGCCTGCTCCGGCCCGCGCGGCGCGAACACGAGCAGCGGATAGTCGCGGTCGATCAGCTCCATCGGGCCGTGGCGCACTTCGGCGCTCGAGAACGCCTCGGCCTGGATGCCCGAGGTCTCCTTGAGCTTGAGCGCCGCTTCCTGTGCGATGGCAAGACCCGGGCCGCGGCCGATCACGATCATCTGCGAGACGTCGCGCAGTTCGTCCACGGCCTTCGACCAGTCGAGCGCGCCCGCGCGATCGAGCGCCGCCGGCAGTGCGCGCACGGCGTCGAGGAACGCTGCGTCGCGTTGCCAGAACGCCACGAGCTGCGCCGACATCGCGAGCATCGCGATATAGCTCTTGGTGGCCGCGACGCTGAGCTCGGGGCCCGCGAGCAGCGGCAGTTCGTTGCCCGCGGCCTCGGCGAGCGGCGAGCCGCCCACGTTGACCATGGCGGCCGTGAGCGCGCCCGCGTCATGCAGCGCGCGCATCGTGGCGACAAGGTCAGGACTCCTGCCTGATTGGGAGAAAGCAAGGGCAAACTGGCCCTTCACGCGTAAAGGCGCCTGTTGCAGCGTCGCGATCGACATGGGAATCGAGGCGACCGGCACGCCGATGCGGCTCATGGTGAGCGAGGCGAAATAGCTCGCCGCGTGGTCCGAGCTGCCGCGCGCAACCGTGAGCGCGACGTGGCGCGGCTCGGCCTCGAGCGCGCGGGCGAGCGCCTCGACGCGCGAGGTGTCCGCGAGCTGCGCGGCGACGACGCCGGCCGAGGCCAGCGCTTCTTTAAGCATATTCGACAATCGATTCTCCTTCGACGTAGGTCGCGGTAAGCGTCAGTTCGCGGTCGAACACATTGACGTCGGCCCATGCGCCGCGCGCGAGGCGGCCACGGTCTTCGATGCCGAGATAGTCGGCCGCATAGCGCGACAGGCGCGCCGAAACATCTGCGATCGGCAGGCCGAGCGACACGAGATTGCGCAAGGCCTGGTCCATGGTGAGGGTGCTGCCCGCGAGCGTGCCATCGGCAAGGCGCACGCCGCCGAGGCATTTGGTCACGTGCTGGCTGCCGAGGCGGTATTCGCCGTCGGGCATGCCAGTGGCCGAGGTGCTGTCGGTCACGACATAGAGACGCGGAATGGCGCGCAGCGCCGCGCGAATCGCACCCGGATGCACGTGCAGCAGGTCGGGGATGATCTCGGCGTATTCGGCGTGCGCGAGCGCCGCGCCGACGAGACCCGGATTGCGGTGATGGAGCGGCGACATCGCATTGAAGAGGTGCGTGAAGCCGCGCGCGCCGTGCTTGAGCGCAGCCACGGCGTCGTCGTAGGTCGCGAGCGAGTGGCCGAGCTGCACGCGCACGCCGCGCGCCGCCATCTCGCCGATGATCTCGATGTGGCCCGCGATTTCCGGCGCCACGGTCACCACGCGGATCGGCGCGATCGACAGATACTTGAGCACTTCGTCGAGCACGGCGGACACCGCCGCGTCGGGCTGCGCGCCCAGCTTGCCCGGATTGATGTACGGCCCTTCCAGGTGCACGCCCAGCACGCGCGCGCCGCCCGGCGTGCGCCGCCGCGCCACGTCGCCGAGACCCGAGACCACGCTCATCAGCTCCTCGCGCGGCGCGGTCATGGTGGTGGCGAGCAGGCTCGTCGTGCCGTAGCGCGCATGGGTGCGCGCGATGGTTTCGATGGCGTCGCCCGCCTCCATGACGTCGGCGCCGCCGCCGCCATGCACGTGCAGGTCGATGAAGCCGGGCAGCAGGTACGGCGCGTCGTTCTTCGCGGGATCGGCGGCCTCGCCCTCGATCGACGTGATACGTCCGTTTTCGAACGTCAGCGTGCCGTTGATCCAGCCCTCTGGGGTGAGAATGTTTCCGCTCAGCATGAGATTTTTCCGATTTTGCGCACGCCAAGATGAGGTGCGCGATGAGTCGTGACGATGACGTGCATGAGAGATTCTTGGTGCGGCTTTCCGTTCCCGCGATTTGTCTGCATTACTGTGCTCATTGCCTGAGCTCCGCGACGAAGTCGTAATAGCCGTCGCGGCAATAGGTATCGGTGAGCTCGATGGCGTGCTGGTCGCGCGAAAAACCCACGCGCGTGATCACGAGCAGCGCCGCGCGCGGCTCCACGCCCATCAGCGTCGCGATCTCGCCGGTCGCGTTGACCGCGCGAAAGTGCTGAAGCGCTCGCACGACCGGCGCACCGCGCTCTTCCAGATACGCATAGAGCGAGCCGTCGATCGCGTGCGGGTCCGACACGATGGACACGGGCAGCGCCGAATGCTCGACGGCCATCACGATGCCGTCCGCGCGGCGCAGGCGCCGCAGGCTCGCGACCGAGGCGCCCGGCGAGAGCCCGAGCTGCACGATCTCTTCGCGCAGCGCGGGACGCACCTCGCGCTCGAGCCACACCGAATCGGGCGTGAAGCCGCGCTGCTCCATCTTTTTCGTGAAGCCGGTGAGGCGCGAGAGCGGATCTTCGACGCGCGGCGTGATGAAGCTGCCCGCGCCGCGTGCGCGCCGGATCAGCCCCTGCTCGACCAGCAGCTCGATGGCCTTGCGCGCCGTGATGCGCGAAACGCCGATGGCGTCCGAGAGCGTTCGCTCCGAAGGCAGCGCCTCGCCCGCGGACCACACGCCGCAGTGAATGGCCGTCGCAAGGTTACGCGCGAGCTGCAGATAGAGTGGCGTGACGTTGCGCGCATCGGGCATCAGGGCAGACCAACGGGTTTCCATGGAACTCCGGCCAGCGGTTGGACAGATCGTGGGGGCGCCCGGACAAGCGATCTGGCACTTTCAACGTTGCCGTCGTGGTACCTGGTCCGGTGCAAATGCGAGCCCATTATATAACCACAATAATACCAGTCAACATGTGCGGCGGTCACTCGTCTGGCGGCACATAATTCATAAAAATCAATGAGTTATATGATGACAAAAGGCGCTTCAGGCAGCTTGCCTGGCATCGGTATTTTCCCTGGAGAATGGCCTTTGGGCTCTTTTTGAGAGACCAGTGAACGTCTAAATGAGCAAAGCAGAGGGACCAGTGCGATACCAGATGAGGACCACCGGCCCGTTTCGCGGCGCTCTGACATCCCATATAGTGACACCTGACCAACATCAACAAGTGACGACGGGGTATTGAGTTGTCGACCGATTCCGACATAAAACGGCGCGCCGAAGCCGTCCTGCAGTTCAATCGCTTCTATCGGAAATTTCTGGGTGCCCGACACAGCGAGCTTCCGCCCACGTCTTTTTCACTGACCGAGATTCGCATCCTGCGCGAGCTGGAGAGCGGCCGCACGGACACCGCGTCGGCGCTCGCACGCGACCTGATGCTCGATTCCGGCTATCTGAGCCGGATTCTCGCGGGGTTCGAGCGCCAGCAACTGATTTCGCGGCGCACTTCCGAAGCCGACGCGCGCCAGACCCTCCTGAGCCTGACCGATGCGGGACGCGCCGCCTGCGCTGCGCTTGCCGCGGCGGCTGTCGGCAGCGTGATGGGTCTGCTCGGAACGCTTTCGGTCGCCGAGCAGGAGCAGTTGATCGACGCGATGGAGCTCGTGCAAAGGCTGCTCGGATAAAAAATGGGCGCAAAAAAGCCGCTTCCAGAAAGCGGCTTTTCGTTGGCCGGATCGACAGCGGGCGGCTTGCGCGCCGCGCGTCGCTTTAGAACGACGGGATCATCGAGCCCTTGAACTCGCTCTTGATGAACTGGCGCACGTCTTCCGACTGATAAGCCGCCACGAGCTTCTTCACCCACGGCTTGTCCTTGTCCTGGGCGCGCACGGCGATCAGGTTCGCGTACGGGCTGTGGACGTCTTCCAGCGCGATCGCGTCCTTGGTCGGCTGCAGGCCCGCTGCCAGTGCGTAGTTCGTGTTGATCACGGCGGCGTCCACGTCGCCGAGCGCGCGCGGCAGCTGCGCGGCGTCCAGTTCGACGAGCTTCACCTTCTTCGGATTTTCGGCGACGTCGAGCGGCGTCGCGTTATTGCCGTTGGTGCCCGCGCCCGCGCGCAGCTTGATTACGCCCTTGTTCTGCAGGAGCAGCAGCGCGCGGTTCTCGTTCGAAGGATCGTTCGGCACCGCGACCTTCGCGCCTTGCGGCAGGTCGTTCAGCGACTTGAGCTTCTTCGAGTAGACGCCGATCGGCGAAATGTAGGTGAGGCCCGCGTTCACGAGCTTGTAGCCGCGCTGCTTGACCTGGCTGTCGAGGTACGGCCCCGTCTGGAAGCTGTTGGCGTCGAGATCGCCCGAGTCGAGCGCCGCGTTCGGCTGCACGTAGTCGTTGAATTCGATGACCTTGACGTTCAGGCCTTCGCGCCTGGCGACCTTCTGGACCACGGCCCAGACCTGGGCGTCCGGACCGGAAACGGTACCGACCTTGATGACCTTGTCGTCGGCGTGGGCGCCGAAGCTGGCTGCGAGCGTGGTGGCGGCAACGCCGGCGAGGAGAGCTTTAATCAGATTTCTGCGCTGCATGGAGATGATGTTTCCGCTTGTTGCGTGTTTATTACGGTCTTGTTCCGGTTGCGGCGGCATTGTGTGCCACCGTCCGGGCAGACAGAAATGGTCTCATATCGCGCCGGTCACACGAAATATAGAAATCGCATACGGGTATACCAGCGTGGGCCAGTGAGGCCGTGTCGGCCTGTGGGCTCGCCGGCGGCCGAGCGCGCTGGGTCAGTCGTTCGAAGCGAGCAGGATCTTCAGATCGTGCAGCCAGGGCGTGACGCCCTGCCCGTCGCGCGCGAACAGGCGCAGCTTGCCCGTGGTGTCGAACACATAGCTCGCGGCGGTGTGATCCATCGTGTAGTTGTCGGGCGTCGTGCCCGGCACCTTCGCGTAGTAGACGCGGAAGTCCTTCGTGACCTGCTTGAGCTGCACATCGTTAGCGGGGCGCAGCGCGATGAAGGTCGGATTGAAGGCGCTCACGTACTGGCTCAGGATTGCGGCACTGTCGCGCTCGGGGTCGACGCTCACGAAGATCACCTGCACGCGCTTCGCGGCGTCGGGACCCAGTTGCTGGAGCGCCTGCGAAAGCTCGGCCATGGTGGTCGGGCAGACGTCCGGGCAATGCGTGTAGCCGAAGAACAGCACGACCACCTTGCCCTTGAAGTCGGCGAGCGAGCGCATCTTGCCGCTCGTGTCCGGCAGCGAGAAGTCCTTGCCGAACTGCGTATTGCCGGTGATGTCGAGGTTCGAGAACGACGGCGGCTGCTGGCCGCAGCCTTCGAGCATCAGCGTGCCGCCGAGCGCGCCTGCCGCTGCAAGCGCAATGAGCGTGACACGAGCGGCGCGCGCGAACGGCGCGAAGGTAGAACTGGCCATACCGTTACATCCCGATGAGTGCGTGCACGTAGTGATCGACGAGCAGCGCGGCAAACAGCACCGAGAGGTAAACGATCGAATAGCGGAAAGTCTTGCGTGCGAGCGCGTCCGAATACTCGAGGTAGATCTTCCACGCGTAGGCGAGGAACACCGCGCCGAGCAGGACCGCCGTGACCAGATACAGCAGGCCGCTCATGCCCGAGATATAGGGCATCAGCGTAACCGCGAACAGGATCACGGTGTAAAGCAGGATGTGCAGGCGCGTGTACTTTTCGCCATGCGTATTGGGCAGCATCGGCAGGCCCGCGTTTTCGTAGTCCTTGCGGCGATAGAGCGCAAGCGACCAGAAGTGCGGCGGCGTCCAGACGAAGATGATGAGCACGAGAATCCAGGCGTCGGCCGGCACGTGGCCCGTGACGGCCGCCCAGCCGAGCGCCGGCGGCATCGCACCCGAGGCGCCGCCGATCACGATGTTCTGCGGCGTGGCCGGCTTGAGCAGCAGCGTGTAGATGATCGCGTAGCCGATGAAGGTCGCGACCGTGAGCCACATGGTGAGCGGATTGGCGAACGTGTACAGCACCCACATGCCGAGGCCGCCGATCACTGCCGAGAACAGCAGGATCTGCACGCTGGTGATCTCGCCGCGCGCCGAAGGACGCCAGGCGGTGCGACGCATGCGCGCATCCACCTTCTGCTCGACGAGACAGTTGATCGCGAACGCGGCGCCGGCCGTCAGCCAGATGCCGACGGTGCCGCCGACGAGCTGCTTCCAGGGCACCATGCCCGGCACGGCGAGGAACATGCCGATGACCGCGCAGAACACGGCCAGCTGGGTGACGCGGGGCTTCGTGAGCGCGAGATATTGGGAAATCCGGCTGCCTGGCGTCTGGGAGAGGGTTGTGCTTTCCATAGGGCGGGGTCACACCGCAGCGGTGTCGCGCGCAGGAAGGACGGCGCGGCCGGGGCGGCTACAAGCAATTCGAAAGTTTAGCACGACGACCAGAAGCAGCAGGATCGCCGCGCCACCGTTGTGCGCCACTGCCACGGGCAGCGGCCACTGCAGCACGATGTTGGATAGTCCGGTCAAAAACTGGATCGCGATCACGATCAGGACCCAGTTTGCGGTGCGTCGCAGCGAAGCGTAACGCCGCAACTTGAGGGCGAACCATACCAGATAAGCGATCACCACGAACGCGAACGTGCGATGCGTCCAGTGGATCGCGACAAGCGCGTCCTGGGTGATCACGTCGCCGTTGCCGTCCATGCCGAGCGCGCGCCAGAGGTGGAAGCCGTGATGGAAGTCCATCGGCGGGATCCACGCGCCGTTGCAGGTCGGAAAGTCGGTGCAGGCGAGCACCGCGTAGTTCGTGCTCACCCAGCCGCCCAGCGCAATCTGCACGACGAGCAGCACGAGCGCCGCGAGCGCGGCCACGCGCCAGCGCGCGGCGTCGGGCTCATAAGCGGGCAGCGGCGTCATGCGAGCGGCGAGCCACGCGAGCGAGCCGAGCAGCGTGAGGCCGAGCAGCAGGTGCGTGGTGACGATGATCGGTTGCAGCTTCATCGTCACGGTCCATGCGCCGAACACGCCCTGCACGACGATCAGGCCGAGCAGCGCCGTGGGCCACCACGGCGAGACGTGCAGCGGCATGCGCTTGATGCGCGCGCGCCAGGCGATCGCGGTCTGCGCAATGATCAGGACGCCGATGGCCATCGCGAAATAGCGGTGAATCATCTCGATCCACGCCTTCGTCATGCTCACGGGGCCGCTCGGCATCGCGAGGTGCGCGGCCGCGATCTGCACGTGCGCGATAAACGGCGACGACGTGCCGTAGCAGCCCGGCCAGTCCGGGCAGCCGAGCCCCGAATCGGTGAGGCGCGTGAAGCCGCCGAACATCACGAGGTCGAGCGTCATGAAGGTCGTGAGCCACACGAGCTTGCGGAATTTGTCGTCGTCGGCCTTCACCCAGACCCACGACAGCGGCAGCAACGCGATGCACAGGCCAATCAGGCCCAGCTCCAGGATAAACATCTCTCTTACTCTTCTCTGTCAGACTCGCGCTGCGCACCTTAACCGATACGCGACCACTTGAGCAGTTTGGTCACGTCTTGTTTGATCCTGGACGGATCGGGCTGCGTGGGGAACCGCATCATCAGGTTGCCGTTCGGGTCGACCATGTAGATGTGGTCGGTGTCCTTCGTCTTGTCGGTGGCGGGCAGCCACGCGGCCACCGAGGCTGGATCGGCGCGCAGCATGCGCGTGTCCGGATAGGCGCTCTTCACGACGGCGGGCACGGTGGCATCGTCGGTGCGCAGCCAGACGTTGACGATGCGCTCGCGCTCCTGGCCCTGCGTCGCGCGCACCTGGCGCATGAAATAGAGCTTCTGCACACAGGGCTCGCCGCACGCGCTGCCGTCCACGGAGATCATCAACCAGCGGCCCTTGAGCGAGGCGAGCGGCACTTCGCGGCCGTCGTCGCCGGTCACCATCAGCGCGGACGGAATCGTGCGCTGCGGCTCGATCAGCGTGCCGTAGCTCGTCGTGCCGCCCTTCGGCTTGATCACGTAGTACGTGAAATACGAGATCGCGATGGGCGCGCCGCACACCAGCGCGATCAGCAGCAGCATCCAGCGGCCGCGATGCCACGAGCCTTGTTGGGGAGCGCCCTTCTGCGGAGCGCCCTTAGGCGAAGCGCCCTTCTGCAGCGATGCGCTGCGCGAAACCTGCGATGAATCGGGAGAATGCGTCGACACTGCTTGAACCTCGTTTCTGTCGCTTCCAGTTATCCATGCGCTGCTATGTCGCAGCGTATCCTTGCGCCCGATGCGCCGTCCGATGGCTTTGGCCAACCAGTCGACCAAAAAATCAGGCGATCGTCAGGCGTCCTTCGTGCTGTGCAGCGGCCCCTGACCCTGCCCTTTCCCGCGCTCTTTTGTCGCAGCCCGCCGGGCCGCGTAAAGACCGAATCCGAGCGCCGCGGCCGCCATGCCCCACCACTGGAGCATGTAGCCGTAGTTGCGCTCGACGTCCGCGACCGGCACGGGCCAGTCGCGCACGAGGCCGTCCTTGAAGGCCGGCACGAAGCCCGTTTGCTGGATCACGAAGGGCTGCAGCGGCAGTCCGGTTTCCGCCGCGTAGGAAGCGACGCCGAGATTCTGCCGTATCTTCTGATGCGCTGCAGAGCCACCCGCGCCCAATTCGAAGGCGCGCGAGGCATCGGCGCGCGCAATGCCCTCCACCTCGACCGGGCCCGCGGGCGTCAGATAGGGCGCGATCCGCTCGCGGTCCTCGATGTTGCGCGGCAACCAGCCGCGGTTCACGAGCACGTAGCCACCGCCTTCCAGTTTAAGCGGCATCACCACGTAAAAGCCTGGCTGGTCGTTATAGGGACGATTGTCGAGATACACGGTGCGCTCGGGCATGAACGTGCCTTTCGCCCGCACGCGATGGAACTCGATGTCCTTCAGCGCGATCGATGCGGCGCCCACGGTCTGCGGGCTCGCGTTCTCGTAGCGCGTGATCTGCGCCTGCAGCGCCTCCTTCTGATGGGCGCGGTCGCGCTGCCAGAAGCCAAGCCGGATGGTCACGGCCATCACGATCACGATGAGCAGGGCGGGAACGAGACGGATCTTCATCGGGCACATCCGATGCGGCGCATTCGGGTGACCGAAGCCCGCACCCGGGGGCACGGTGCGATAATGAGACAGGCGTTTTCAGGCATGCCAACTTCCGTGAACTTCATGCACATACTTGTCCCCATTGCATTTGCGCTGATCATCACGAGTATGATCTCGGCGCTTTACTTCATGATGCACGACCGGGGCCGCACCAAGCGGATGGTCTGGTCGCTCGCGACACGCGTCGGGCTGTCCATCTCGCTGTTCCTCTTCATCCTCTTTGCGCACTGGATGGGCTGGATCCAGTCCACCGGGATTCCATACGGCCGCTAAGCGCGGCGTTAGCGTTCGGCCATTCTGAGCTGCGCTGCGCCGCCCGGTCAGCCGAGCGCTTCGGACCCCGCATCATCGAGTTCAGCAAAAGCCAAGGCGCCGCGCCGACGAGGTCGGAGCGGCGCCTTGGCTTTTTTACGCCCGCTGCGCTGCGGCACGCGCGTGCCGCGCGGATGCCCGCATCGAGCGCGTTACAGCCAGTACACGACGACGTAGAGGCCGAGCCAGACCACGTCCACGAAGTGCCAGTACCATGCGGCACCTTCGAATGCGAAGTGGTGCTCCGCCGTGAAGTGGCCGCGAATCAGCCGCACCAGCACTACGGTCAGCATCGTGCCGCCAAGGAACACGTGAAAGCCGTGGAAGCCCGTGAGCAGGAAGAACGTCGAACCGTAGATGCCCGAAGCGAGCGTGAGATTGAGTTCGTTATACGCGTGGATGTACTCGAAGGCCTGCAGGCACAGGAAGCACAGGCCCAGCACGATCGTCCCCGCGAGCCACGCGATGGCCTTTTTCCGATGATCGTCGCGCAGTGCATGGTGAGCGACCGTGAGCGTCGCGCCCGAGGAGAGCAGGAGCGCCGTGTTGATGGTCGGCACGGGCCAGGGCGTCATCGAGCGGAAATGCGAGACGAGCGCCGCCGGGCCGTTGTTCGGCCACACCGCCGCGAAGTCCGGCCAGATCAGCTTGTAGTCGAGGCTGCCTAGCTGATGCAGCGCGATCTCGCGCGCATAGAACAGCGCGCCGAAGAATGCGCCGAAGAACATCACTTCGGAGAAGATGAACCAGCTCATGCTCCAGCGATACGACGCGTCGACGCGCTTGCCGTACATGCCGCCTTCCGATTCGGAGATCGCGTCGCCGAACCAGTGCCAGAGCGTGAAGAGCACCCACAGCAGGCCGATGGCCACGCCGATCGGCCCCCACGATTCGCCGTTGATCCACGAGGCGAGCGACGAGAGCATGATCAGGAGGCCAACGGCCGCGCTGATCGGATGCCGCGACGGATGCGGAATGAAGTAGTACGGGCTATCGTTTTGGCCGCTCATGCCTGATTCTCCAATTTCCAGTTGCTCCGGACAGTGCCGGCTGCTGCCGGCTTCTGTCTTCGTTATTCGATATTCGTTTTCCGGGGCGCATGCCGCTTCGATGCCGCGCTATGCGTGCTGGCCCACCACCGCGTGCACGATCAGCAGCAGCACGACGATGAACAGCGCCGCTCCGATGATCCCCGCCGCGATCAGCGCCAAAGGATGCAGCTGCGCGGCGTCCGATTCGAGATCGGCACGCTTGCGGATGCCGAGGAACGACCACGCCACCGCTTTCGCCAGTTGCAGCAAGCCGCTCTTCTTCGGCTTCGCCGCGCCGCTACCGCCGCCCTCGCCCTTCATGCCGTTTCCGTTCATGCGCGTCGTCTCACTGCGTCACGCCTCATTCGTCTCATGCGCCGGCCGACTGCTTCGGCGCCTGCGGTACCGCCGGCTTGTTCAGCTCGAAGAACGTGTACGACAGCGTGATCGTCTTCACGTCCTTCGGCAGTTTCGGATCGATCACGAACACCACCGGCATGCGCTTCGTCTCGTTCGCCTTCAAGGTCTGCTGCGTGAAGCAGAAGCACTCGATCTTGCGGAAGTACTCCGTGGCCTGCTTCGGCGCGTAGCTCGGGATCGCCTGCGCGTCGATCGTGCGTCCTTCGTTGTTCGAAATGTCGTACATCACGGTCATGACTTCGCCGGGATGCACGTCGAGGCTCGTTTGCTCAGGCTTGAAGCCGAGCAGCCCGCGCGCGTTCGCGTCGAACTCCACCGAGATCGTGCGCGTCATGTCCACTTGCGTGTTACGCGCCTCGCGCTCGGTGGCGTCGCGCTGCACAAGATTGTTGATGCCGGTGACCTGGCAGATCGCGCGATACATCGGGATGAGCGCAAAACCGAAACCGAACATCAGGAGCGCCACCACGACGAGCTTGATGAGCATCGAGCGGTTGAACGCGCGATCGCTGCCAGTGTGCTGCGTAGACATCGAACTTCCTCGTACGAACACCCGCGCTCACGCCGCTGCGAAGCGCCACACCGCCAATAGCCTCAATTAGCCAGGCCGCCGAAAAACACCTGCTTCAGAACGGCACCCAGAAAAAAGACGGCGACGACGGCCAGCAGAACGAGGCCGAGCCGCAGGTTGCCCGCGCGAATCTCGTCGGGCGTACGTCTTTTTTGTGGATTCCGGGTCATGCTTGCGTTGCCAGTTGCCGCGGGTTGCATGCTCATGCTCGTGATCGCCTTCGCGTTACGTCCAACACCGTGCCGGGCAAAATGTGCTGCCGCGGCTTTTGTCGGCGTCCAGCCGCCTGGCTGGACGCCCTCGTCCGATGACTTATTCGACCGTCGGCGGATTTTCGAAGGTGTGGAACGGCGCCGGGCTCGGCACGGTCCACTCGAGGCCGGTCGCGCCATCCCACGGCTTGTCGCTGGCCTTTTCCAGTTCGCCGCCGCCACGGTATGCGGGCAGCGCCACGAAGAACAGGAAGTACACCTGCGAGAGGCCGAAGCCGAATGCGCCAATCGTGATCACCTGGTTCCAGTCCGTGAACTGGGCCGGATAGTCGGCGTAGCGACGCGGCATCCCGGCGAGACCGACAAAGTGCATCGGCAGGAACGCGAGGTTGAAGAAGATCAGCGAGCACCAGAAGTGGATCTTGCCGCGCGTCTCGTTGTACATCCAGCCGGTCCATTTTGGAGACCAGTAGTACCACCCTGAGAACAAGGCGAATAGCGACCCCGCCACCAGCACGTAATGGAAGTGCGCGACGACGAAGTAGGTCCCGTGGTACTGGATGTCGAGCGGCGCCATCGCGAGCATCAGGCCCGAGAGACCGCCGAACGTGAACACGATCAGGAAGCCCACTGCCCACAGCATCGGCGTTTCGAACGAGAGCGAGCCGCGCCACATCGTGGCCACCCAGTTGAACACCTTCACGCCCGTGGGCACGGCGATCAGCATGGTCGCGTACATGAAGAACAGCTGGCCCGTGACCGGCATGCCGGTCGCGAACATGTGGTGCGCCCAGACCATGAACGAGAGAATCGCGATCGACGCCGTGGCGTACACCATCGAGCTATAGCCGAACAGCGGCTTGCGCGAGAACGCCGGAATCACCTGCGAAACGATCCCGAACGCCGGCAAGATCATGATGTAGACCTCGGGGTGGCCGAAGAACCAGAAGATGTGCTGGTACATGACCGGGTCGCCGCCGCCTGCCGCATTGAAGAAGCTCGTGCCGAAGTGACGGTCGAACAGCAGCATCGTGATCGCGCCTGCCAGAACCGGCATCACGGCAATCAGCAGATAGGCGGTGATGAGCCAGGTCCACGCGAACATCGGCATCTTCATGAGCGTCATGCCCGGCGCGCGCATGTTCAGAATCGTCACGACGATATTGATGCCACCCATGATCGACGACGCGCCCATGATGTGCAGCGCGAAGATCGCGAAGTCCATGCCGGGGCCCATCTGCGTGGAGAGCGGCGCGTAGAGCGTCCAGCCCGCGGCGGTGGCGCCGCCCGGCGTGAAGAACGACGTCACGAGCAGCACGGCGGCGGCCGGCAGCAGCCAGAAGCTGAAGTTGTTCATGCGCGCGAAGGCCATGTCCGATGCGCCGATCTGCAGCGGCACCATCCAGTTCGCGAAGCCCACGAAGGCCGGCATGATCGCGCCGAACACCATGATCAGGCCGTGCATCGTGGTGAGCTGATTGAAGAACTCAGGGCGCATGATCTGCAGCCCGGGCTCGAACAGCTCGGCACGGATGGCCAGCGCCATCACCCCGCCCGACAGGAACATCACGAACGAAAAAATCAGATACAGCGTTCCGATGTCCTTGTGGTTGGTGGCCATCAACCAGCGGCGCCAGCCGTGCGGCGTCGCATGGGCGTGGTCGCCGTGGACGTGACCGTGGCCCGCTACATCGTGTCCGATGCTAGACATGACTCTCTCCTGAAGCGAATTGCTTTGCGTCTCTTACTGCAGCGTTGGTCTGCTCGACCGCCTGTTTTTTCTTGCCTGCCCGTTGCACGCGCCTTTTGCCTGCGTTCGCGCGCAACGGTTCCGATCAACCTGTTCAGGCTGCCGGACTGATCTCCACGCGCCGTGCTTCCTTCGCATCGGCGCCGCCGGTGACCGTCTCCGGCTTCTTCAGGATGATGTGATCCTCGGCGATGCCGGCCGCCTTCAGCGCGTCGCGCACAGCCTGCGCACGATGCCTGGCGAGTTCCGCATTGGCGTCGGCCTTGCCGCTCGCGTCGGTGTAGCCCGAGAGTGCGAACTTCGCGTCCGGATGCGCCTTCGCATAATCGGCGGCCGCCTGGATCGCGTCCTTCGCGTCGGCGGGCAGCGTGCTCTTGCCCACCTCGAAATAGATGCTGGCCGGCAGCGCCGCCGCTGCGGCGCCTTGCGCCGAGCCCGAAGCCTGTCCTGCGCCGCTCGCCGCGGTCGTGTCGCTCGCTGCCGCGCCCGTGTCGCTGGCCGCGGCCGCCTGATCGGCGCCGCTTGCCGGCGCGGCGCCCGCGCCCGCCGTATGGTCGCCGCCTTCGGGCATCTTGCCGTTGCGCGCATCGGTGACCTGGCGCGGCTGCAGCACGTCGCCGGTATGGTTGCCCCACGCGTTGCGCTCGAACGTGATGACCGAGGCGATCTCGACGTCGTTGAGCGTCGGCGCCCACGACGGCATCGCACCCTTGCCGTGCAGCACGATGCTCACGTGCTCGGCAATCGGGCCATTGGCGATCTTGCTGCCGTCGAGCGCCGGGAACGCGCCCGCACCCTTGCCGTTGGGCTGGTGGCACACCGCGCAGTTCGAGGTGTAAACCTTCTCGCCGCGCTCCTTGAGCTCAGCCAGCGTGTAGGTCTTGTTCGGGTCGTCGTTCGCGGAGGCCATCTTGGCCTTTTGCGTGTCCACCCACTTCGCATAGTCGTCGTCGGAGAGCACCTCGACCACGACCGGCATGAACGCGTGCTCCTTGCCGCACAGCTCGGTACAGAAGCCGCGATAAGTGCCCACCTTGTCGGCCTTGAACCACGTGTCGCGCACGAAGCCCGGAATCGCATCCTGCTTCACGCCGAACGCGGGCACGTACCACGAGTGCACGACGTCGTTGGCGGTGGTGATGATGCGGATCTTCTTGTTGACCGGCACGACGAGCGGGTTATCGACTTCCTGCAGATAGGTGTCGGTGATCGGCGCCTGGCCGTTCACTTCCGCGCGCGGCGTCGTGAGCGTCGAGAGGAAGCTGATGCCCTCGCCCGGCCCCTTCACGTAGTCGTAGCCCCATTTCCACTGATAGCCGGTGACCTTGACGGTGAGGTCGGCGTTGGTGGTGTCCTTCATCGCGACCACGGCCTTGGTGGCCGGCAGCGCCATCAGCACGACGATGATGAACGGCACGATCGTCCAGATAATTTCGACGGTCGTGCTTTCATGGAAATGCGAGGCCTGATGCCCCTTCGATTTGCGATGCGCAAAGATCGAATAGAACATGACGCCGAACACGCCGACAAAAATCAGCGTGCATAGAATCAGCATCATCGTATGGAGGTTGTAAAGCTCTTCTGCGATGCGCGTGACGGGCGGCTGGAGATTGATCTCATTGACCGCTGGGCCGCCCGGACTGTCTCCGACTGCGAGTGCCGCGCCGGCGACGAGGAGTCCGCTGCACGCCAGCACGCCCTGTAGGGCTCGCTTGATTGTTTTCATAGCTTCCTTACCCATAATTTCCATTCAAACCCTCGACCCCGCAGGAAGGTTCTGCAACCAGGTCACGCCCTGGGTACGCGCCGAATGACGGCTCGCACTCCGAACCACACCCTGCCGCGCGCCCGTACTCAACCGGCGCGCGCGAGCCACGTGCGTAGTTCCCGCGCGAACTGCGCACGCCGATATTGCGGCAAATGCAACCCGACAGCGACCGCCTGGCCGCGGACCACGAGACGCACCGGGTCGCGTGGGGTCGCGCCCGGTTCGACCCGGACCCAGCGGGGATTGAATTCGAACTGCGTGAGCGACTCAGCGCTCATCTGCTCGATCACCAGCCGGTTCGGATAAAGCCTGATACGTTCGTAATCGACAGCATGGCGCGCATAAATGGCAAAGGCGCCACCCACTACCAACAGATCGATGCCAGTGAACGGCAATACCAGCCAGGCGCCGTGGATCAACAACAGAACGGCGATCGCGATGGATACCAGCGCCAGCGACACATAGAACAGCACGAATTGCCTGGGCGAAACCGAACAGTTGCGCTTCATGAGCCAGTCCTTGAGGACCGGCTCCGGACTCGCCAGCAGATCGGACGTCTGCATCGCTCGCTTCCCCCCACCACAACATCGTCAGACTATCGCCGCTTTACGCCTTACACAACTGCGGGAGATCTGGACTTGCTGCGTCAGATTTGGGGACGGCAATCGCTGCAGCAACCGACGCATTATAGGCGCGATCCCAAGCACTCACAAGCAAGCTGCAATCTTCCGCAAACCCAATACTGGCGTGGCTTTGCGCGATTTTTCCATGATTTTTCGAGGGCTTTTCAGGCGCTAATTTCAGGCATAACGAAAGCCCCCTTACCACGTTAGCGATTCCTTGCCGGACCGCGCCCGATATCTTCGATGCGCACGATGCCGTGGCCTTCCGCGGTCGTGCGCGGGATGGCCTTCCATGCATGACCATAGATGATTTCGAAGGTGAGCGGGATCGTACCGGCGTTGGGTCCGTCCTTCAAACGGCGCGCCTCGAGCGCCGCCGAGAGCGCGCGATGCAGGCGCCGCGATGCGAGGCCGTCGGCCTGATCGCCTTCATCGGATCCGTGCAGGAAGTCGCGGTCGGAGGCGCGGTCGAACGCGCGGTTGAACGGATAGGCGCCCCAGCGGCGCACGTCGGCGAGCAGCTTCTCCGGTGTCTTGTAGGTGACGGTGAGCGTCTCCTGGTCCATCACCGGAATCTCGAAGCCGTTCTCGACGAGCATGTCGCCGAGATCGTGCATGTCGACGAAATCGATGATGTGAGGCCGCGTGGGCAGGCCATGCGCCGCTTCGACTTCGGCAAAGGCGCCGCGCAGTTCCTTGAGCGTGTCGGGGCCGAGCGTGCTGAACATGAGCAGGCCGTTGACCTTGAGCACACGCTGCCACTCGCCGAACACGAGGTCGGGACGCGGATGCCAATGCAAGGCGAGATTGGACCAGAGCAGCTCGAACGCGCCGTGTGCAAACGGCAATTCGGCGAAGTCGGCCTGCGCGAAACGCGGGCCGCGTGCGCCGAGCGCACGGCCAATCGATGCGGGAAGAAAACGCCGCCAGCTCGTGTCGCCGGCGTCGTGCGCACGGGCGCGCTCGAGCATGGCGAAAGAGAGATCGGTACCGAACACGGGTGCTTCGGGAAAGCGCTCGCGCAGATTCGGGAGGTCGTCGCCGGGTCCGCAGCCCATGTCGAGCACGCTCGCCGGACTCACCTTGATGTACTCAAGGCGCTCGCGCATGCGCCCGGAAATTTCTCGCGGCAGGAATGCGACCTCGTCGAACGTCGTCGCGCGGCGGTCGAAAATCCGGCGCAGATAGCGCGTATCGTAGGCCGGACGGCCGGGTCTTGAGTGAGACGGAGACATGTCGGTCGTATTGGCGAAGTCTGCGAAGTATACTCGCTCACTCCCATCCTTTCAGTCGCGAGCCCCGAACCCTGTTCGGGCCGTCCTTCGATGCCGCAGCAGCCCACCCCCTCGCCCACTTCGGCATCGAGCCAGTCGCCCGGCTCGCCATGCGCCTGCGTGGCTGAAAAGCCTCCGGCAAGACTGCAGGCAATGCGGCACGCCGTGGCGCGCGTTCATCAGGGCGTGCGAGCACATTGGCCGCGGCTCGCGCAGTTCATGCTGCCCAGTCTGTGCCCATTATGCGGCAATTTGTCGCGTCAAACTCGCTATGTGCGCGGCCGCGTGCACGACCCTCTGCACCAAGGCGCGCGCGCCGTGCTGTGTGCGGATTGCGATGCGGCGTACTGGAACGAAGCGCGCCTGCGCTGCTCCGTTTGCGCGCTGCCGCTCTCGGGCATGCGCCGCGCGATGCGGCATGCGCGTGCACACGATCGCTACCGATGTGACGCTTGCGTGAAAGCGCCGCCCGCGTTCGACGCCACGCTCGCGCTCGCGGACTATCGCGCACCGCTCGATGCGCTCGCATTGGGCCTGAAGTTTCGCGCGCGGCTCGCGCTCGGCGAGGAATTCGCGCGGCGTCTCGCGCAAGCGGCCACCGACGTTATCGATAGCGCCGATGCGCCAGCGCTCATCGTGCCGGTGCCGCTCTCGCGCGAGCGTCTGATCGAGCGCGGCTACAACCAAGCGTGGGAGATCGCGAGGCCGCTCGCCCGCGCGCTCGGCACGCGCGCCGACGCCACGCTCGTGCGCCGCACGCTGCATACGGCGGCGCAATCGAAGCTCGACCGCGAGACACGCCGCCGCAACGTGGGCCGCGCGTTCGCGCTCTGCGCGAGCGAGGGTCTGTGCGGCCTGCATGTCGGCGTGGTCGACGACGTGATGACCTCGGGCGCGACGCTCGACGCGCTCGCGCAGACGCTCAAGGCAGCAGGCGCGCGGCGCGTGACGAATTTCGTCGCGCTGCGCACGCCCAAAGACTGAGCATCGCCCTTTTCGCTTTTACCGCTTTTTCAGGACTTTCATCGTCATGTTCAACGTCGTTCTCGTCGAACCGGAAATTCCGCCGAACACCGGCAACGTGATTCGCCTCTGCGCGAACACGGGGGCGCGGCTGCATCTGATCGAGCCGCTCGGATTCCCGCTCGACGACGCAAAAATGCGCCGTGCGGGCCTCGACTATCACGAATACGCGCAGATGCACGTGCATCGCGACTGGGATGCGTTCATCGCCGCCGAGACGCCCGATCCGTCGCGCATGTTCGCGTTCACGACGCGCGGCTCAGGACGCTTTCACGATCACGCGTTCTTGCCGGGCGACTGGTTCGTGTTCGGCGCGGAGACACGCGGACTGCCCGACGCGGTGCTCGATCGCTTCGCGCCCAGCGAGCGCGTGCGCCTGCCGATGCGGCCTGGCAACCGCAGCCTGAATCTGTCCAACACGGTGGCCGTGGTGGTGTTCGAGGCGTGGCGACAGGCCGGCTTCGAAGGGGGCGAGTGAAGGAGACGTGTGAGGCGCGCATGCGCGCGCCAACGTACCAGTTGCGTCAGCCGCCAGCGCGCGCGCCCAACTCGCGCTCGTAGCGCGAGAGCATCGCATCGTCGAAACAGGCGAACACGACGCGCTCGAGCGACGCGTAAGCGCCCAACGCGTCGACCACGGTTTGCACCGCAATCTTCACGGCCTCGTCGGGCGGAAAACGATACACGCCGCAACTGATCGCCGGAAACGCGACGCTCTTCACTCCCGCCTCGCGCGCGCATTCGAGCGAGCGCCGGTAGCACGACGCGAGCAAGAACGCCTCGTCGCGCGCGCCGCCGTTCCAGACGGGCCCGACGGTATGAATCACGTGTTTCGCGGGAAGCCGGTAGCCGGCGGTGATCTTCGCGTCGCCGGTCGGGCAGCCGTTCAGCGTCTCGCATTCGCGCAGCAGATCCGGGCCGGCGGCGCGATGGATCGCGCCGTCCACGCCACCGCCGCCGAGCAGCGACGTGTTCGCGGCATTCACGATGGCATCGACGTGCAGCGTCGTGATGTCGACGACTTGCGCTTCGGTGCGGCAGTTTCCGATGATGAGCATGACGGTCCTCGCTTTCGCTTCCAGGCAGGCGGCGCGAGCGCCGGCATTGTGCGCCGGAAGACCGGCAAGCCCGCCGCCCTACTCCGCCTTCGCGTCGCGCCTGAGCAGGGCGCTCACGGCGTCGCGCGCGGCCACGCCGTCGAATAGCACGGCGCATACCGCCTGGGTGATCGGCATGTCGATATGGTGCGCGCGCGCGATGGCGAGCACGGCGCGCGCGCAGCGCACGCCTTCGGCCACATGGCCGAGTGCGCCGAGGATGTCGTCGAGCGTGCGCCCGCTCGCAAGCTGCTTGCCCACGGTGCGGTTGCGCGAGAGATCGCCCGTGGCGGTGAGGATGAGGTCGCCGAGGCCCGTGAGGCCCGTGAAGGTTTCCGCGCGCCCGCCGAGTGTCACGCCGAGGCGCGTCATCTCCGCGAGACCGCGCGTGATGAGCGCGGCGCGCGCATTCAGGCCGAGGCCGAGTCCATCGGAGATGCCGGTCGCGATCGCGAGCACGTTCTTGACCGCGCCGCCCACTTCCACGCCCACGACGTCGTCGCCGGTGTAGATGCGCATCGCGCGATGATGGAAGGCCGCGAGCGTGCGCTCTCGGCAAGCGGCCGAGGCGCTCGCAATCGTGAGCGCGACAGGCAGGCCCTCGCCCACCTCGCGCGCGAAGCTCGGCCCCGAGAGCACGCCGTTGCTCTTGTGCGCGGGCAGCTCGGCCGCCACGACCTGATGCGGCATGAGTTGCGAGTCGGCTTCGAAGCCCTTGCAGAGCCACACGAAGTGCGCGGGCACGCGGTTCATGCCGCGCATCGTGCACAGCATGTCGCGCAGGCCCGCCACCGGCGTGCCGAGCACGACGAGATCCGCCTCGCCCGACGCATGGTCGAGCGCGGCGGCCAGATCCGTTTCGTAGTGAAGTTTTTTCGGCAGCGAGACGCCCGCTAGATAGCGGGCGTTTTCGTGCGTCTGACGCATTGCGTTGACGAGCGCGCCATCGCGCGCCCACAACACCGTGTCATGCGCCTGGGCCAGATGCCCTGCCAGCGCGGTGCCCCACGCTCCGGCGCCGAGAACGGCGACTTTCATTCCGATACTCCGCACCGGTGGTTTGGTTTCAGCGCTCAATCAATGCGTGGCGTTGCTCGCGCCTTCCTGCTGCTGCGCGATTTGCTGCAGACGTTGCTCGTAGAGCGCCTGGAAGTTGATCTCGGCCAGGTGGATCGGCGGGAAGCCTGCGCGCGTGATGGCGTCGGCGATGTTCGAGCGCAGGTACGGGAACAGGATGGTCGGGCACGCGATGCCGACGAGCGGATCGACCTGTTCCGCCGGGATGTTGCGGATGTCGAAAATGCCGGCCTGCTTGGCTTCGATCAGGAACGCGATCTTTTCCTTGACCTTGGCGGTGACCGTGCCGGTCACGAGAATCTCGAACACCGATTCCGCGAGACGCTCGGCCTTCACGTCGACTTCCACTTCCACCGAAGGCATGTCCTGCTCGAGGAAGATGGCCGGCGAGTTCGGCTGTTCGAGCGACAGATCCTTGAGATAGATGCGCTGGATGTTGAAGAACGGCTGGTTGTTCTCGTCAGACATGGTGTTTGGCTTCCTGATTAAATTGAGTTGCAACCACACAGTATCGCGTCGTCTCGCAATATCGAGGCAGCGCGGTGCAGCCGCAATGAGCAGCAACAGACGACAACGCGCCCGCGCGAACCCTGATGGCTCGCGCGGGCGAGAAACCACGGCGCAGCAACGCGCCGCCTGGAACGACAAATCTACAACCTCGACCAGCCCGGCCTCGGGCCGGGCCCGCTTCAGGCCGCGGCTTCGAGCAGCGGCGTCAAGCCGCCGGCGCGGTCGAGCGCGGAGAGATCATCGTAGCCGCCCACGTGCGTCTCGCCGATGAAAACCTGCGGCACGGTCCGGCGGCCGGTGCGCGTCATCATTTCTTCGCGACGCGCCGGGTCCCGGTCGATCAGCACCTTCTCGATATGATCGACGCCGCGCGACTTTAAAAGACGTTCGGCCATCTGGCAATACGGGCACACCTGGGTGCTGTACATGACCACTTTGCTCACTTCGAAACTCCTTGTTTGACGACCGGCATGCCGGCCTGTTGCCAGGCGTTCACGCCGCCGTCCAGCACGTGGACCTCGGCAAAACCGGCATCCTTCACGAGGCGCTGGGCCTTGTGCGACTGCTGGCCCGTCTGGCAGACCAGCAACACCGGGTTGCTCTTGTTCTTCACGAACTGGCCGACCTTGGCCAGCTCGCCGAATTCCAGATGGCGGGCGGCGGGCAGGTGGCCCTTCGCAAAATCGTCCGCGGAACGCAGATCGATCACCACCGCGTTGCGGCGGTTGATGAGCTGCGTCGCCTCGGCGGCGGAAACGCCGCTTCGGCCGCCGCGCTTGAGCGTCGGCCACAGGAGCAACCCTCCGGAGATGAGGACGATCGCGATGAGTACAAGGTTGATGTAATTGGTAAAGAACGTCACGGATGATCCGCCGGGAAAAAGAGAAATCGGGGGAAAACGGATTCAGGCAATCCGCTCATTATAAAATAACCGTTTGTCGCAAGGTTGCCGCCCCCCAGCCCGGGCATGCAGCCGTGAGTGCGACCTACGGGGCCGGACCGTCGTCGCGAGGCAGCCGCATTGGCGCGCGCCCGCCGGAAGTCCCCCAGACGGACCCCGTCCCCGATTACCGCTTCCTTCACTACCGACCGTCATCTTCATGTTCAAACTCGTACTCATCCGCCACGGCGAATCGACGTGGAACAAGGAAAACCGCTTCACCGGCTGGGTGGACGTCGATCTGACCGAGCAGGGCAACCGCGAGGCCCAGCAGGCCGGCCAGTTGCTCAAGGCGTCCGGCTACTCGTTCGACATCGCCTACACGTCGGTGCTCAAGCGCGCGATCCGCACGCTCTGGCACGTGCAGGACCAGATGGACCAGATGTACCTTCCGGTGGTCCACTCGTGGCGCCTGAACGAGCGTCACTACGGTGCGCTCTCGGGCCTGAACAAGGCTGAAACGGCCGCGAAGTATGGCGACGAGCAGGTGCTGGTCTGGCGCCGCAGCTACGACACGCCGCCGCCCGCGCTCGAGCCCACCGACTCGCGCACGGCCTACGACGACCCGCGCTACGCGAAGGTGCCGCGCGAAGAGCTGCCGCTCACCGAGTGCCTGAAGGACACGGTCGCGCGCGTGCTGCCGCTCTGGAACGAATCGATTGCGCCGGCCATCAAGGCGGGCAAGAAGATCGTGATCGCCGCGCACGGCAACTCGATCCGCGCGCTCGTGAAGTATCTCGACGGCATTTCCGACTCGGACATCGTCGGCCTGAACATCCCGAACGGCGTGCCGCTCGTCTATGAGCTGGACGAAAACCTCAAGCCCATCAAGCACTACTATCTGGGCGACGCCGACGCCATCGCGAAGGCCCAGGCCGCCGTCGCGAATCAGGGCAAGAAGGCGGGCTAAGCGCTTTTCCGCCCGTTTTTGCATCAAGCCTGCATCGAGAGCGCCGGCCCGTGCATCCGCACCGGGCCGGCGTTTTCTTTGCCTTTCCACCTTCTCTGACAAATTCGCCAACTCGCGGCCAGCGCACCGTCAGCTTCCCGCCAGCCCCGCGCCCAGCAAGGCTTTGCGGCACGCAATGTGCGAACCCCTGCGCATCCCGACTGTCGAACCCGCAACGTTCGTCCCCGCACTGCTCCCCGAATCGCCCTCGTGGGCGCCGCCGCCTTCGGGATCGATCGCGCTTATACACAGAGCGGCCAAGTGTGCAGTTATACTTGTCCGTCGCTTTTCCATTAGACGCTGCCACGCGCCTTTCGACCGCACGCAACAACCTCTATGCGAAAGAACCTCAAAAACATCGGCCTGATCGCCGCTGGCCTCGCGACCGGCGTATTTGCCACCCTGCAGATTTCCGCCTCGGCGCAGCAAACCCAGCAAACCGTGATCGAGCCGTTGCCGCTCGATCAGCTGCGGCTCTTCGCCGAAGTGTTCGGTCAAATCAAGCATGAGTACGTCACCCCGGTCGACGACAAGAAGCTCCTCACCGCCGCCATCAAGGGCATGGTGTCGAGCCTCGACCCGCACTCGTCGTATCTCGACAAGACCGACTATCAGGAGCTTCAGGAGCAGACCAAGGGTCGCTTCGCGGGCCTCGGCATCGAAATTTCGTCGGAAGACGGCCTGATCAAGGTCATCTCGCCGATTGAAGACACGCCCGCGTACCGCGCCGGCATCCGCCCGGGCGACCTCATCACGCGCATCAACGACAAGCCCGTGCGCGGCATGACGCTCGACCAGGCCGTCAAGCAGATGCGCGGCGACCCCGGCACGAAGGTCACGCTCACGATCTTCCGCAAGACCGACGACCGCACCTTCCCGCTCACCATCACGCGCGCCATCATCAAGGTGCAGAGCGTGAAGTCGAAGATCCTGCAGCCGGGCTACGCCTACGTGCGCATCACGAGCTTCCAGGAGCGCACGGTCCCCGACCTCGCCGCGAAGCTGCAGGACATCGCGCGCCAGGAGCCGAACCTCAAGGGCTTCATCCTCGATCTGCGCAACAACGGCGGCGGCCTGCTGCAAAGCGCCGTGGGCGTGGCGGGCGCGTTCCTGCCGCCAGACTCGGTCGTGGTGTCCACGAACGGCCAGATCCCGGACTCCAAGCAGGTCTACCGCGACACCTACGAAAACTACCGTCTGCCTTCGTTCGACGGCGATCCGCTCAAGGGCGAAGCGGCCGAGTTCAAGACCGTGCCGATGGTCGTGCTGACCAACGCCTACTCGGCGTCGGCGTCGGAAATCGTGGCCGGCGCGCTGCAGGACCAGAAGCGTGCGCTCATCGTCGGCAAGACGACCTTCGGCAAGGGTTCGGTGCAGACCGTGCGTCCGATGACGGCCGACACGGCGCTGCGTCTGACCACGGCGTACTACTACACGCCGAGCGGCCGCTCGATCCAGAACAAGGGCATCCGTCCTGACATCGCGGTCGATCAATACGCCGACGGCGATCCGGACGACGCACTCGTGACGCGCGAGGTCGACTACCAGAACCACCTCGCGAACACGCAGGATCCGAACGAGAAGAAGGAGCAGGAAGTGCGCGAGCAGGAGCGCATGGACATGCTGCGCCAGCTCGAGGAGCAGAACGACAAGAAGACGCCGGAGCAACGCCAGAAGGACCGCGAGCGCAAGCCCGTCGAGTTCGGCACGCCTGACGACTTCATGCTCCAGCAAGCGCTGAACAAGCTCGAGGGCAAGCCCGTGATCGAATCGAAGTCGCCGATGGAGCGCCGTCTCGCACAAGAGAAGCCGCCCACCTCGGCTTCGGCGCCGATCGCCGTGAAGCCGTCGGCTTCGGTAGTGCCCGGTGCTTCGGCACCCGCGGCGGGCTCCGCACCGGCTCCGGCCTCCGCGCCGGCGCCCGCGAAGTAACCCCCGACTCGCGGCCCGCGCAACGCGGGCCGCGAGGATTAACCTCCTGGCGCCAGTACAATAAGGTCTCTGTACTCACGGCGCGCGTCCCGGCTCTCAAGCCCATCGCAGCGCCCAAGCCCCGTGCGCACCGCGATGAACGACGACCAACTCCTCCGCTATTCCCGCCATATCCTCGTCGACGAGATCGGCATCGAGGCGCAGCAGCGCTTTCTCGACGCGCATGCGCTTCAGATCGGCGCGGGCGGCCTCGGCTCGCCCGCGGCCATGTATCTCGCGGCCTCGGGCGTGGGCACGCTCACGCTCGTCGACAACGACACCGTCGACCTCACCAATCTGCAGCGGCAGATCATGCACGAGACGGCGTCGGTGGGCCATGCGAAGGTCGAGTCGGGCCGCGAGGCGATCGCGCGCCTGAATCCCGAGGTCAAGGTGAACGCGGTGCAGGCGCGCATCGACGATGCCTGGCTCGATGCGCACGTGCCGGGCGCGAGCGTCGTGCTCGACTGCACCGACAACTTCGCTACGCGTCACGCCATCAACCGCGCGTGCGTGAAGCATGGCGTGCCGCTCGTCTCGGGCGCGGCGCTGCGCTTCGACGGGCAGATCAGCACGTTCGATTTTCGCGATGCGGCCTCGCCCTGCTACGCCTGCGTGTTCCCCGAGGATCAACCGTTCGAGGAAGTCGCGTGCTCGACGATGGGCGTGTTCGCGCCCACGGTGGGCATCATCGGCGCGATGCAGGCCGCCGAGGCGCTGCGTGTAATCGGCGGTATCGGCACGACGCTCGTCGGCCGGCTGATGATGCTCGACTCCCTGCGCATGGAATGGAACACGATGCGTGTGGCGCGCCAGCCCGATTGCCCGGTCTGCGGCGAGCGGCACGGCTGAAGCACGCGTTGCCGGCGCCAGATGGCAAAAAGCCCCGCTGCGGACGGAACCGCAGCGGGGCTTTTTCTTGTCGGGCGCTGAGCTTCAGGCGCTGCCAGCGCCATAGACCAGGCGTTACGCGAGCGCGAGCCGCCCAAGCGCGGCCTGAAGCTCCTCGGGCTCATAGGTGGCCAGCACGTCGGCCACCGGCTTCTCCAGCGCCTTCAGTTGTGAGCGCAGGATCTCCTGCTTCACCACGAGCAACTGGCTCGGATGCATCGAGAACTCGGTGAGCCCCATGCCGAGCAGCAAGCGCGTGAGCTGCGGGTCGCCCGCCATCTCCCCGCACACCGAAACCGGCACGCCGGCGCGCTTCGCCTCGCGCAGCGTGTGCGCGATGAGCTGCAGCACGGCCGGATGCAGCGGATCGTAGAGATCGGCCACGGCGTTGTCGGCGCGATCGATCGCGAGCGTGTACTGGATCAGGTCGTTGGTGCCGATCGAGAGGAAGTCGAGCCGGCGCAGGAACATCGGCAGCGCGAGCGCCGCCGCCGGAATCTCGATCATCGCGCCCACTTGCACGTTCGGATCGTAGGCGAGCCCCGCGTCGTCGAGCTGGCGCTTGGCCTCGCGGATCAGGTCGAGCGTCTGGTCGATCTGCTGCGCGTGCGCGAGCATCGGAATCAGGATCTTGACCATGCCGAACGCCGACGCGCGCAGGATCGCACGCAACTGCGTGAGGAACATCTGCGGCTCGGACAGGCTCCAGCGGATCGCGCGCAGGCCGAGCGCCGGATTCGCGGCGGTCTCGTAGCCGTCGCCGCCGCCCATCGAATCGAGCGGCTTGTCCGCGCCCACGTCGATCGTGCGGATCGTCACGGGCAGCCCGTTCATCAGCTCGGCCGCGCGGCGATAGGCGAGAAACTGCTCCTCCTCCTCCGGCAGCTGATCCTTGTGGTTCATGAACAGGAACTCGGTGCGGAACAGGCCCACGCCCGTCGCCCCGGCGTCGAGCGCCGCCTGGGCGTCCTCGGGCAATTCGATGTTCGCGTAGAGCTGGATCTTCGCGCCGCACAGCGTCTGCGTGGGCGAGAACTTCAGGCGCTGGAGCTTGCGCCGCTCGAGCGCCATCTCGCTTTGCCGGTAGGTGTACTCCTCGAGCACGATGGGCGCGGGGTCGACGATCACGACGCCGTGGTCGCCATCGACGATGATGAGGTCGTCCTGGCGAATCAGCGCGCTCGCCTGCTGCACGCCCACGGCGGCCGGAATGCCGAGGCTGCGCGCGACGATCGCCGTGTGCGAGGTGCGTCCGCCCAGATCGGTGACGAAGCCCTGGAACGTCTGCCCCTTGAACTGGAGCATGTCGGCGGGCGCGATGTCGTGCGCGACCACGATCATCTCGTCGCAACCGCCATGCAGCGTAGCGGGCGACGCGCCCGCGAGCGCCTTCAGGACGCGCTCGACCACCTGCTCGATGTCGGCCTTGCGCTCGCGCAGGTATTCGTCCTCGACTTCGTCGAAGTGACGCGTGAGGCGTTCGAGCTGCTCGGTGAGCGCCCATTCCACGTTGAAGCGCCGCGTGCGGATGAGGTCGATGGTCTCCTGAACAAGCATGACGTCTTGCAGGATCATGAGGTGCACGCCGATGAAGGCGCCCATTTCGGTGGGCGCGTCGGCGGCGAGGTCGGCGCGCAGCGCATCGAGCTCCTGCTCGACGAGCGCGAGCGCGGCGCGAAAACGTTCGATTTCGCCTTCGATCTGCGGCGGCTCGATCAGGTAATGGTCGACGTCGAGCGCAGCCGGGGCGATCAGATACGCTCGCCCGATGGCAATACCGCGTGATACGGGAATTCCATGCAGCGTGAACGGCACGCGCACCTCCTCTGGTTATGTGATGCCGCGGCAAACCGCTGCAATGCGCTCTCTCAGACCCCGGGTTTCATTATAAATTCCGCAGCGCCCCGATGTCGCCGAATGTCCCTTGCCATAAGGGATTGCGAGCTTTCGGGCGGCTGCACCGCGGCTTACGGCTGCGCAGGCGTCGCGCGGTATCCAGCAACGAAAACGCCGCGGGCGAGCGCGGCGTCGTGGAGATCGGGTGCGGCAGTCGATGCCGCGGCGGCCCACAGCGGCCCAAAGCTGCCCGCGGTTGTCTTCAGTTGCCCTCAGTTGCTCAGCAACCGCCCGCAACCGTCAGGCCGGCGGCAAGCGCCGGAGCGGCACGGCGCGCCGCGACAAGTTTGGCGACGTTCACTGGCCTTCGCCGAACTTGTCGGCGATGAGCTTGAGCAGCGCGCTCATGGCATCGGCCTCGTCCGGGCCTTCGGTTTCGATCACGACCGTGCTGCCGATGCCGGCAGCCAGCATCATCACGCCCATGATGCTCTTGGCGTTGATCCGGCGGCCATTGCGGCTCATCCAGATTTCCGACTGATAGTTGCCCGCCAGCTGCGTCAGCTTCGCCGACGCGCGCGCATGCAGGCCGAGTTTGTTCACGATGGTCGTTTCTTGTTGCAGCATAGTTCGTCGATCCAGGCGCAGTGTGTTGATGTAAGGCTCGGTGATTGTGCGTCGCTCGCGCGGGACGCGCGCGCTGCGTGTCCATTCGCGCGGGTGCGGCGAGAGGCGTCGGTGGTGCTTTCGTCGGTGGTGCTTCTTGCAGTGCGAGGGCGCTGCGCGCATCCGCGGGCTGCGCAATGGGGGCGCGCCTCCGGTTTGCGTGGTCTGGGCGCCCGCTCAGGCCGCGCCAGCGGGCTTGAGCGCGCCCGCCGGCAGGCAGCTCGCGGTCTTTGCGCTATCCGCCGCGCCTGTTGCCGCCTTGGCCACTGCATCGGAGGCCGCTTCGGCGCACGGCGTGGGCGCGCAGCCGCATTCCTGCGCGGATGCCGGCATGCTCGGCCCAATCGCCTGAATGCCCTTGCTCGCGCCCGCTAGCGCCTTTTCCACCAACATGTCGAGCGGTGTCGTGCGATAGCAGACGGCGCGCACGAGCATCGGCAGATTGACGCCCGCCAGCACGCGCACCTGCGGCACGGTCGCGAGCCGGGCGGCGATATTCGAAGGCGTGGCGCCGAACATGTCGGTGAGCACGAGCGCGCCGTTGTCCTCGCGCAGGCGCTCGATTTCGGCGCTCGCCCGCGCGACCACCTCGACGGGGTCGCTGTCGGGCAGCACGTCGAGCGCGCCGATGCGCGCCGGACAGCCGCCATAGATATGAGCGATGCACTCGCGAAGCGCGGTGGCGAGCGGTGCATGGGCGATGATCAGAATTCCTGCCATCTCGGTCTGACTGCAAATAACGGCTTCGGTTGATGCTGGGACTGTCCCGGCCGGGGCCGATCCCATCGATCGCGTCCGGCAGCGCCGAGCCTGCGGTCAGCCGTGGGCCACAGGGTCGGAACATGCGCCGCGCGGCCGCTCCGGCGCACTTTCTGGCACGACGGACAGCCAGCCCGGAACGCGGGCTCGCGGCATTGTAGCAGGGTCATTTTCGCGCACGCCAACCCGTTTTGCTTGCGGTCTTGCGTCCCGAAATACCCTGTTCGCGGCGCCCCTGCTACACGGGCGCCGGCAGGCGGTCAGCGCTTCGGACTCTCGCTGCGAATACCGGGCGCCGACATTTCCAAGATGCCGGCGCAAAGCCGGGATTCAAGCCGCCGCGCGCTCCAGCGCGTCGACGAACATCGCCGCCACGTCGAAGCCAGTCTGCTCCATGATCTCGCGAAAGCACGTCGGGCTCGTGACGTTGACCTCGGTGAGCCAGTCGCCGATCGCATCGAGCCCCACGAGCAGCAGGCCGCGTGCCGCGAGCGGGGCCCCAAGCGCCTTCGCAATCTCCAGATCGCGCGCCGTGAGCGGCTGTGCGACGCCGAGGCCGCCCGCCGCGAGGTTGCCGCGCACCTCGCTGCCCTGCGGAATGCGCGCGAGCGAATACGGCACCGGCTCGCCGCCGATCAGCAGGATGCGCTTGTCGCCGTCCTTGATCTCGGGGATGAACTTCTGCGCCATCACGCTGCGCGCGCCGTCGTGGCTCAGCATCTCGATGATCGAGCCGAGGTTCATGCCGTCCGCCTTCACGCGGAACACGCCCATGCCGCCCATGCCGTCGAGCGGCTTGAGGATCACGTCCTGGTGCTCCTCGTGAAACTTGCGCAGGCGCGCCGCGCTGCGCGTGACGAGCGTGGGCGCGACGAACTGCGGAAATTCGCCGATGGCGAGCTTCTCCGAATGATCGCGAATCGACTGCGGCTTGTTGAAGATCTTCGCGCCCGCGCGCTCGGCGAGTTCGAGCAGCCACGTGGAGGTCACGTACTCCATGTCGAACGGCGGATCCTTGCGCATGATGACCGCGTCGAAGCCCGTGAGCTCGCGCGTATCGGGCGCGGCCCTGAACCAGGTCTCGCGATGCAGGTCCGCCGTGTCGCCGACGATCTCGAAGCGCCGCACGTCGGCCTCGACCCGGCCGTTCACCCAGGCCAGATGCTGCGGCTCGCAGGCGAACAGCGTGTGGCCGCGCCGCGCGGCCTCGGCCATCATCGCGTAGGTCGAGTCCTTGTAGATCTTGAACCGCTCGAGCGGATCGGCGATGAAGAGAATGTCCATATCGTCCCTGCCTTGTCCCTGCTTTATGCCAGGCTTCGTGCGTGCTTCGTTCGTGCCTGCTTTGTGCCTGGCGTTATGACGGCAACGCCCGCTCGGGGCGGGCGCTGCGGTTGAATTGTCCGAAAAGCGGTGCGCGCGGGGCTTACACCTGGATCGCCTCGGGGTCGGTCTTCTCCAGCTCCACCGACGCCGCGAGCAGCCCCAGACGCGCCACCACACCGTACATGTAGAAGCGGTTGGGCGGCGCCGCGCCCGGCTTCGCGCGCGTGTCGGGCAGCGCCGTGTGCTCGAAACCGAGCGGCACGTAGTGCATGCCCGGCGCGTTCAGGTTCTGGTCGCGCTCGCGGCTGCCGTGCGCGCGGTAGAAGCCGCCCACCACGTAGCGGTCGATCATGTAGACGACCGGCTCGGCCACCTCGTCGCCGATATGCTCGAAGGTATAGACGCCCTCCTGCACGATCACGTCGCGCACCTCCAGCCCGTCCTTCGTGGCCGACATCTTCGCACGTTCGCGCTTCGTGAGCGCGGCGACCTCGGAGGCGTCGTGCACCGTCATCACGCCACGGCCATCCGTGCCGGCGTCGGACTTGATGACCACGTAGGGCTTTTCGGTGATGCCGTACTCGCGATACTTCTTCGCAACCTTCTTGAGCACCGCGTCAATCGATGCCGCCAGCTTCTCCTCGCCCGTGCGCGCCTCGAAATCGACGCCTTCCACGTGCGCGAAGTACGGATTGATCATCCACGGATCGACGCCCACCATCTTCGCGAACTTCTTCGCCACGTCGTCGTAGCAGGAGAAGTGCGTGGACTTGCGGCGCACCGCCCAGCCCGCGTGCAGCGGCGGCAGCAGGTATTGCTCGTGCAGGTTCTCGAGCACCGGCGGGATGCCGCCCGAGAGATCGTTGTTCAGCAGGATCGAGCACGGATCGAAGTTCTTCAGCCCGAGGCGCCGCTGCGAGCGCTCGAGCGGCTCGAGCACGATCTTCTGGCCGTCCGCGAGCGAGATCGTGACCGGCCCGGCGATGGTTTCGTCGAGCGTGCCGAAGCGCACGTTCAGGCCCGCCTGGCGCATGATCGTGGCGAGGCGCGCGACGTTCTCCAGATAGAACGCGTTGCGCGTGTGCATCTCGGGAATCACGAGCAGGTTCTTGGCGTCCGGGCAGATCTTTTCGATGGCCGCCATGGCGGCCTGCACGGCGAGCGGCAGCACTTCCTGCGGCAGGCAGTTGAAGGCGCCGGGAAAGAGATTGGTGTCGACGGGCGCGAGCTTGAAGCCGGCGTTGCGCAGGTCGACCGAACAATAGAACGGCGGCGTGTGCTCCTGCCATTCGAGGCGGAACCAGCGCTCGATGGACGGCGTCGCGTCGAGGATCCGCTGCTCGAGCTCGAGAAGCGGACCGTTCAACGCCGTGACCAGATGCGGGACCATAAGGTAATACTCGCGGACAAAAGCTGATTGAAGGTAGGGAAACCGGGAGCTTATCTGGGGACGATTGCGACGGTTACAAGACGGCTTTTCCCTTACTGGCCATAGGGTTATCGACACCCGCCGCGCCCGCGTCCAGCGCCATCGAATAGCCATTCTGGACCGCGCGCAGGGTCCGGCGCAATGGAGACACACGAAAAGCAGGGACACTAAGCTAACGCTGGCGCAATCGGGCTTATTCCCGCAAGCCATGCGCCTGTGCCTGGAAAAAGAAAGGGCCCGCCATGAAGACGGGCCCAAGTCGCTGTACTCCGGTTACTGCTTACTGCCTGCTGCTTGCTGCCTCAAACCTCCTCCAAACCTGTGAAGCGGACGATGGAGAGCATCACGCTTATTCCACGCGCTCGCCGTGCAGCACCACGTCGAGACCTTCGCGCTCTTCTTCCTCGGAGACGCGCAGGCCCATCACCATGTCGATCACCTTGAGCAGAACGAAGCTCACCACGCCGCTGTAGATGAGGGTCGTGAGCACGCCCTTGGCCTGCAGGATGACGCTGCCGTCCGCGCCGCCGATGTCCTTCACCGCGAACACGCCGGTCAGGATGGCGCCGATGATGCCGCCCACGCCGTGCACGCCGAACGCGTCGAGCGAGTCGTCGTAGTTGAACTTGTGCTTGAGCCAGGTGGCCGACCAGAAGCAGACTACGCCCGCCACCACGCCGATCACGATCGCGCCCATCACGCCGACGAAGCCCGATGCCGGCGTCACCGCCACGAGCCCCGCCACGGCGCCCGAGGCAATGCCGAGCACCGAAGGCTTGCCCTTGGCGATCCACTCCGCGAACATCCAGCCGAGCGCCGCGCAGGCGGTGGCGATCTGCGTCGTGAGCATCGCGAAGCCGGCACGGCCGTCAGCCGCGACGGCCGAGCCCGCGTTGAAGCCGAACCAGCCCACCCACAGCATGGCCGCGCCGATCAGCGTGAGCACGAGGTTGTGCGGCGCCATGACTTCGCGGCCATAGCCCACGCGCTTGCCGAGCACGATGCAGCACACGAGGCCCGCGATGCCGGCGTTGATGTGCACCACCGTGCCGCCCGCGAAGTCGAGGATGCCGGCGCTGGCGAGCCAGCCGGTCGGTTCCCAGACCATGTGCGCGATCGGCGAGTAGACGATGATCGACCACAGCGTCATGAACACGAGCATCGCCGAGAACTTCATGCGGTCGGCGAACGCGCCGGTGATGAGCGCCGGCGTGATGATCGCAAACGTCATCTGATAGACGAAGTACACGGTCTCGGGGATGGTCGGCGCGAGGTGGCTCACGGTGAGCGTCGTCGCCTTGTCGCCCTTGATGTAGTTCATGCCTTCGAGGAAGACGCGCGAGAAGCCGCCGATGAACCCGTTACCCGGCGTGAACGCGAGGCTGTAGCCCACCACCGTCCAGATCACCGTGACGACGCAGGTGATCGCGAAGCTCTGCATGAGCGTCGCGAGCACGTTCTTCTTGCGCACCATGCCGCCGTAGAACAGCGCGAGGCCCGGAATCGTCATGAACAGGACGAGCGCGGTGGAGGTGAGCATCCACGCGGTGTCGCCCGAGTTGATCTTCGACGAATCGACCGAGAACGGCGCGGTCGGGGCGGCGGGCGCGGCGGCTGCGGCCGAGGCGTCGGCCGGCGCGCTGGCGGCCGCGGTCGCTTCGGGTGCGGAAGCGGCCGCGGCGGCAGGGGCCGATGCCGTGTCCGCCGCGGGGGCGGAGGCCGCCGCGGCGGCCGTTGCGTCAGGTGCGGCCGCGGACGCGGCGGGCGCCGAAGCGGCAGCCGGCGCGGACGCATCGTCGGCCAGCGCGGCGCCGATGCCGCCGGTCAGCAGCGAGCCGGCCATCAGCAGGGACATCAAAAGTTTGCGCATCTCGGTTTCCTCTTGTCTCTCTCGTCTGTCACGAAGGACGTCGTTTGGACGTCGTCAGGCGGTCACAGGGCATCCGCGCCGGTCTCGCCGGTGCGGATGCGAATGACTTGTTCGATGGGGGTAACGAAAATCTTGCCGTCGCCGATCTTGCCAGTGCGGGCGGCGCGCTCGAGCGCCTCGATGGCCTGCTCGACAATGTCGTCCGAGACGGCCGCTTCGATCTTGACCTTGGGCAGGAAGTCGACGACATATTCGGCGCCCCGGTATAGCTCGGTGTGGCCTTTCTGACGGCCGAAGCCCTTCACTTCGGTAACCGTGATCCCCGAGACGCCGATGGCCGACAAGGCTTCGCGCGCCTCGTCGAGCTTGAACGGCTTGATGATGGCTGTGATCAGTTTCATGTAGTCCTCGCTGCGGTTGCTCTGTAATTGCTTGGATTCCCGTATCCAGTCTTGCGACGGGCGCCGGCGGCGCGGGTCTCTCCCCGCCGGCGCACCGCGAGCCAGCCGTGGTCAGGCTGCACTGATTGGTGTGCGCCGCAGTATTAGCAACACCCGTGCCAATTTGCTCCGGCCTCTTTTCTGACGAGCCTCGATGCACGATCCGCGCAAGCCGTGGACAATGCCGGTCCACGCGCGCCGACCCGCGCCGCGCGGGCTTGAGCGAGCGCGAGCAAGGTCCTGGCCGGACGGCCAGCGCTGGCGCTGCGCGGTGGCGGCGCCTGTCGATCGTTGCTAGAGTGTTTTCAGGCAGGCAGCCCGGCACTCAGGCGTCCCAAGCCCGCCGCAAGGGCAATGCGGCAAGCCGCGAGCGCGTCGTGGGGCGGCACGGGCGGTAGCGGGTGGCGGCGGTGGCAGTGGGCGCCCCGTGCACCAGTTGCGCTCACGGGCAATATCCATCTCGCACCAGGATCGGTCACGATCCAGGACGAGGCACAGTCGAAACGGAAACTGCACATTTTTTGTGCAGCGAATTTATGTAGTGAGGGGAACCGAATGAAACAACCGAACGATGTATTCAACGACCTGCAATCGAAGGTGAGCGAACTCCTGAAGAACTCGCCGGCGCGCGACGTCGAGCGCAACGTGCGCGCCATGCTCTCGCAAGGCTTTTCGAAGCTCGAACTCGTCACGCGCGAGGAATTCGACGCGCAGACGCAGGTGCTCGTGCGCACGCGTCAGCGCCTCGAAGAACTCGAGCGCCGCGTGGCCGAGCTCGAACAGAAGCTACCTGTCACTGGCCAGTCGTCCTGAATAATTCAACGTATAGCCGGGGCCGGCTCGCGCTGATGGCAGGCCCCGGGGCAAGCGTGCCGTAACCGTTCCGCAATGGAGCCGTAAAGGGGCACGCGCCTCAGCCGCCTGGCGCATGAAGGGTGTGGGCTCGATGCAGCCGCCGCTCGCCGTTCGTGTGCCCCCTTCCGGAGACCTCCATGTCGCTTGCCGTGGTGAAGAGCCGCGCGCCGGCTGCTGGCCGCGCGCCCGATGTGACCGTCGAGGTCCATCTCGCCAACGGGCTGCCGTCGTTCTCTATCGTCGGCCTGCCCGATCTCGAAGTGCGCGAGAGCCGCGAGCGCGTGCGCGCCGCGCTCTCGAACTGCGGCTTCGACTTTCCCGTACGCCGCATCACCGTGAATCTCGCGCCCGCCGACTTGCCGAAGGAGTCGGGCCGCTTCGACTTGCCTATCGCACTCGGCATCCTTGCGGCGAGCGGGCAGATTCCCGCGGCGGCACTCACGTCTGCGCGCGAGTTCGCGGGCGAGCTCTCGCTTTCGGGCGCGGTGCGCCCCATGCGCGGCGCGTTCGCGATGGCGTGCGGGACGGCGCGCGCGCATGGCGGCGTTTCGCAGCCATGTTCGCAGTCATCGCCGCCGCCATCTGAAGCGTATGGCTCTGCGCCAGCACACACTCAGGCCAGCGCGACGGCTTCCTGCTCGTGCACGCCCGAGCTCTACCTGCCCGCCGACAATGCCGCCGAAGCCGCGCTCGTGCCCGGCGTCGCGGTCTACGCCGTCCCCGACCTGCGTACGCTCTGCGCCCACCTCGCGGGCGAGGAGGACGCGCGCCTGGCGCCCGTCTGCGCCGACACACTCGGCGCGGCGTCGGCCACGCCGCAGCCCGACATGGCCGATGTGATCGGCCAGCGCGGCGCACGCCGCGCACTCGAAGTCGCCGCGGCCGGCGGCCATCATCTGTTGATGATCGGGCCGCCAGGCGCCGGCAAATCGATGCTCGCCGCGCGCCTGCCGAGCTTGCTGCCGCCGATGACCGACGCCGAGGCGCTCGCCAGCGCCGCGCTGCTTTCCGCGAGCGCCGTGGGTTTCTCGCCCCAGCAGTGGCGCCGGCGTCCGTTTCGCGCGCCGCATCATACGTCCAGTGCGGCGGCGCTGATCGGCGGACGCAATCCGCCCCAGCCAGGCGAGATCACGCTCGCACATTCAGGGGTCCTATTTCTCGACGAGCTGCCCGAGTTCGACCGTCACGTGCTGGAGACCTTGCGCGAGCCGCTCGAAGCCGGCTCCATCACCATTTCGCGCGCGGCCTGGCAGACCGATTTTCCCGCCGCGTGCCAGCTCGTCGCCGCCATGAATCCGTGCCCGTGCGGCTGGCGCGGCGATCCCTCCGGGCGCTGCCGCTGCACGCCCGAGGCCGCGGCGCGCTATCGCCGCAAGCTTTCGGGGCCGCTGCTCGACCGCATCGACATCCAGATCGAGATTCCCGCGCTGCCGCCCGCCGAGCTCGCGTCGCGCGCGAGCGCGCCCGGCGAGCCTAGCGCCAGCGTCGCCGCGCGCGTGGCGGCGGCGCGCGAGCGCCAGCTTGATCGCCAGGGCAAAACCAACCGCGAGCTGAGCGGACGCGAGACCGACGCGGTCTGCCGTCCCGACGCCGCGGGCGAAGCCCTGCTCCACGAAGCCGGCGAGCGCTTCGGCTGGTCGGCGCGCGCGTACTACCGCGCACTCAAGGTGGCGCGCACGATCGCCGACCTCGCGGGCGCAGCTATGCCGGAAGCGACACACGTCGCGGAAGCGGTGCAGTATCGGCGCGCGTTCAGCGATCAGTAAGCAGTGCGCAATAGCGATGCGGATCGATCGCATGGCGATGCCGATGAGGCGGCCGCGTCCACGAATTGCACACGGCCAGCGCCGGAAGCCGGATTTCCGCCTTCGGATAGATCAAAAAAAGGAAGTCAAGACTTGACTTATACACATTTCATCGTGTTGGGGGCAACTTTCTGGCCGATTCGCATTCTGCTTCGACCAAAAACGCAAGTCATTGATTTTTATGGATTTAACGTTTGACCACGAAGCGGGCCAAACTAACAAAAAGCCCACAGCGCGGCCATTTGCGGGCGATGAGCCCGCTTTTTCCACAAAGTTACCCACAGGAGCTGTGGGTAACCCGTAAACCCTCAATGAAATCCGGGAATTAGCTGGTAAACCCAGGAGAACACATTCACATTCGCGCGCAATCGCCTGTCGCTCCGTAATCCTAAGAAGCGGTCAATCGAGCTTGAATGATTGGAAGAACTGATCGACCTGCTCGGGCGCCGGTTGATCGCGCCCCACAATCGCCAGCTGATAGGCGTGCGCCCCCTTGGCGACGAGTCGCGCATGAATCGTGCGCTGCTCGTCCTTCGCGCCCGCCTTGCCGGTGAGCTGCATGTCCACGCCCTCGACCGAGCCGCCCGCCGCGACCGGCACGGCCACCGAATGGGCCTCGGGCGCCGCGCCCACGTTGCGCGCGAGCCCCGCGCGCAGGAACGCCAGCGCCTTTTGCTGCGTGGCCGGCAGCGCATCGGGCAAATCGAGCGTGCCGATCACGAACACCGCGCCGTTCACCTCGGCGGTCTGGACCCGCATGCGCATCGGCGTGCCGTCCACGTCGATACGGCGCTCGTCGGAGCCTGGCTTGGCCGGCAGATCGACGCTATAGCCGCTCGCGTCGTTCGAGATCGTGCGCCAGTCGTAGGTCGGCGAGCAGGCGATGAGCGGCGCGAGCACGCCGGCCAGCAGTGCCGCGCTCGCCGCGCGCGCGAGGCGCGTGCGCAAGGGCGACGGCAGAATCGGCGAAAGACGGGCGCGAGAGAGAACGTTAAGGACCATGAGACGCGAGCGCGGCGGCTAAAAAGTGTGAGGAAAGGGCTGCGCGGACATTATCCCTGGCTTATGCCCACCCGTGCCGCCGCAACCGCTATGCCGGGAAATTCGGCGCTACAATAGTCCGGCTCATTTCCGCGCCAAGAGGCGCCCGAGGCTTCATCCATGTCCGCATCCCCGACTCCCCCGAAGGCACGCTCCAGCGCGATCCGCAATATCGGCGCGCTGGTCGTTGTCGCTGCGCTGGCGATCGCCGGCTACTTCGCGTTCTTCGGCAGCCAGCAGCGCGTGCCCGACGCCACCTTCACGCTGCTCTCCGGCCAGAAGGTCTCGACCGCCGATCTCAAGGGCAAGGTCTACCTCATCAACTTCTGGGCGACGAGCTGCGCCACCTGCATGCAGGAAATGCCGCAGATGGTCCAGACCTATAACCGCTTCAAGGGCGAAGGTCTCGAATTCGTCGCCGTGGCGATGAATTACGACGCGCCCATGTACGTCGTCAATTACGCCCAAACACGCCAGTTGCCGTTCAAGGTGGCGATGGACGACGGCTCGGCGGCGAAGCAGTTCGGCAACGTCCAGCTCACGCCCACCACATTCGTGGTCGACCGCAACGGCAAGATCCTCAAGCGCTATGTGGGCGAACCGAAGTTCGCGGAGCTCGACGCGCTGCTGCAAAAGGCGCTGGCGACCTGACGCCCCCGGGCGAAACGCCCGGCATCCTGAATCCTGAGCGAAAACGGCAGCGGAGCCCTCCGCTGCCGTTTTCGTTTGCGCTGATGCACCGCCTCATCGCAAGCGCCCTCAGCCGCGCGTTTCACTTTCCCCGCGCGCCACCAGCCCATAACGGCGCATCTTCTCGTAGAGCGTGGCCTTCGCCATCTGCAGCCGCTCAGCGGCCTGGGCGACCGCGCCGTGCGTCTGCTGCAGCGCATCGGCGATCAGCGCGCGCTCGTATTGCTCCACGCGCTCCTTGAGCGGCAGCGCGTCGTCGGCGCCGCTGGCGGCCTGCGGCGCGACATCGTCGGGAATGCCAAGCACATAGCGGTCCGCCGCGTTGCGCAGCTCGCGCACGTTGCCCGGCCAGTCGCGCTGCGCGAGGCGCATGCGGTCGCGCTCGGTCAAGAGCGGCGCGGGGCGCTGATAGCGCACGGCCGCGTCCAGCAGGAAATGCTCGAAGAGCGGCACGATGTCCTCGCGGCGCTCGGCGAGCGGCGGCAGCGCGATCGTCACCACGTTGAGCCGGTACAGCAGGTCACGCCGGAAGGTGCCTGCGGCCACGTGCTCCATCATGTCGCCCTTGGCCGCCGCTACCACGCGCAGATCGACGCGCACGGGCTGGTTCGAGCCGAGACGCTCCAGCACGCCGTCCTGGAGCACGCGCAGGAGCTTCACCTGGAGCGCGAGCGGCATGCTTTCGATCTCGTCGAGGAAGAGCGTGCCGCCCGCGGCGTGCTCGAGCTTGCCGATACGCCGCTTGGCCGCGCCCGTGAACGCGCCGGGCTCGTAACCGAACATCTCCGATTCGAACATCGGCTCGGGCAGCGCGCCGCAGTTCACGGCCACGAACGGCTTGTCGCGGCGCGGCGAGAGCTCGTGCAGGCTGCGCGCGATCAGTTCCTTGCCCGCGCCGGTGTCGCCGTTGATGAGCACGGAGGCGTCCGTGGGCGCGACGTTCGCAATGAGCCGCCGCACCTGCTCGATCGCCGGGCTCTTGCCGATGATGCGCGGCGCGAGCGTGTTCTGCCCGGCCAGCTCCCGGCGCAGCGCGAGGTTTTCGAGCATCAGCGTGCGCCGCTCCAGCGCGCGCCGCACCGTCTCGATCAGGCGCTCGGAGGCGAACGGCTTTTCGATGAAATCGTAGGCGCCGTCGCGCATCGCCTGCACGGCCATCGAGATATCGCCGTGGCCCGTGACGAGGATCACGGGCACGTCGGGCGCGCGCTCGTGGCACTGCGCGAGCAGGTCGAGCCCGCTCATGCCGGGCAGCCGGATGTCGCTGACCACGACGCCGGCGAATTCGGTGTCTACGCGCGGCAGCGCGGCCTCGGCGTTCGCGAAGCCGGTCGCGTCGAAGCCCGCGAGCTGCAGGCTCTGCACGCCGGCGCGCCGCACCAGTTCGTCGTCCTCCACGTAGAGCACCGGGCCGGGCATCGAGTTGACCATGTTCGTTAGCCTTCCTTATTTCATTGGCGTGGGCCGCTCGCGGGCGTTGCCGGATTGCCCGTCGACGGATTTGCCGCTGCGTTTCCATCGGCAAGCGGCGTCGCGCTTTCGTTTGTCGCTGCGAGCGCCGCGTTCACGCGCGTGCGGCGCAGCGTCAGCACGAAGCACGCGCCGCCATCGGCCGCGTTGTGCGCCGCGAGCGTGCCGCCGCAATCGCGCGCGATCGACGAGGAAATCGCGAGCCCCAGGCCCAGGCCCTGCCCCATCTCCTTCGTCGTGAAGAACGGCTCGAACAGGCGCGGCATGACGTCGGCGGGAATGCCGGGACCGTTGTCGCAGACGGCGATCTCGATCGTCGCGGGCTGCGCGCGCACGTCGATCGCGATGCGCGGCGCGCCCGTCACCGCCGCCGCGTCGAGCGCATTGCCGATCAGGTTGATGAGCACCTGCTCGAGCCGCAGGTCGTCGCATTGCGCGACCAGTTCGGGATACTCGCCGTGCGGATCGAGCGGTGCGCTCGCGGCATCGCCATCGGTGACGGTGAGCGCCACGCGCACGCCTTCGAGGCGCTTGCCGAGCAGCGCGAGCGCATTGCGCAACGCGCGCGCCACCGGCGAGCGCTGGTTCTTCGGCTTGGCGCGCCCCACGAAGAGCTTGAGCTGATTGACGATCTTGCCCATGCGCTCGGTGAGCGAGCCGATCGCCTCCAGATTCTCGTGGGCCGCGTCGTACTGGCCGCGCTCCAGAAACACTCGGGTGTTGTCGGAAAAGCTGCGCAGCGCCGCGAGCGGCTGGTTCAGCTCGTGCGTGATGCCCGCCGCCATCTGCCCGAGCGCCGCCAGCTTGCTCGCCTGGATCAGCTCGTCCTGGGTCGCGCGCAGCTCGGCTTCGGTGCGCGTGCGCTCGGCCACTTCGCGCTGCAAACGCTCGTTGGCCTGCGAGAGATCGGCGGTGCGCTCGGCTACGCGGTCGTTGAGCATCGCATAGGCCTTTTGCAGCATCGCGCGGCTCTTGAGCACCTCGCGCACGCGCGCGCGGCGCATGCGCCAGTAGAACGCCAGCAGACACAGCGAGACGTAGCCGAAGCCGGTCATGATCGTCGCGTTGCGCGTCGCGTCCAGCACCGGATCGACGGGCGACATCGTCACGAGATGCCAGTCGGGCTCGCCGAGCGCGCGGCGCGTTTCCAGATAGCGCGGCGCGCGCAGGCCGCTGCCGATGCGCACGATATCGGCGCCGCCCTCCAGCACGCGCTCGACGCTCGCGGGCAGCGGCGCGATGTCCTGGCGCGCGTACTGGCGCGTCTCGTCGATGGACGCCACCACGTCCGCGGGCAGCGGGCGCACCGTGCGGTACTTCCACGCGGGCACCGAGGAAAGAAAGATCACGCCGTGATCGTCGGTCACGAGCAGCGGCTCGGAGGTGTCCGAGCCCGGAAACCATTCGAGATTGAGCTTGACCACGGCCACGCCGACGATCTTGCCGTTGCGCCGCACCGGCTGCGAAATGTAATAGCCCGGATCGTGCGAGATCGTGCCGATGCCGAAGAAGCGCCCCACGCCGCCCTTCGCGGCCTCGATGAAGTACGGCCGGAAGCGGTACTCCACGCCCACGAAGCTGTCCGGGCCGCGCCAGTTGCTCGCGGCGATGCACAGGCCGTCGGCGCGGATGATGTAGGTCGTGGTGGCGCGCGCGTGGCGGTTCACGCCCTCGAGATAGCGGTTGGCCTGCGCGACCCAGTCGGGTTTGGGGTCGGCGAGCACGTCCTGCACGAGCGGATGCGCGCCCACCAGATATGGCAGCGACTCGTAGCGCTCGAGCGTGCTCTTGAGCGCGGCGGTCGTACGGTCGTTGCGCACGGCGGCGTTGCGGCGCAGCGCGTCGATGCCGGTCTGCCAGGCGAGCGACCACGCGAGCGTGCACACCGCCGCGAGCCCGACGGCGAGCGCGAACAACAGGATGAGGCGGCGCGTCACGAATGCGGCTTCCAGATGATCGTGCGGGGATGGCTGGAATTGTGGCACACGCTTACGGCGCAGGGCGGCCGAAGGTGAGAAACGCAAGGCGCTGGGGGAAGCGGGAGGCGGCCCGCGCCGCCCCCGCTGCCCCGGATCCCCGCCCCCGCCGCACGAACTCAGACGCCCGCGCCTTCCTTCACTTCCTCGGCCTGTCCCGAAAGCGCGGCGCGCAGCTTGTTGCGGTCGAGCTCCTTCTCCCACGCCGAAACCACGACCGTCGCCACGCCGTTGCCGACGATATTGGTGAGCGCACGGCACTCGCTCATGAAGCGGTCGATGCCGAGGATCAGCACCATGCCCGACAGCGGAATCGTGGGCACCACGGCGAGCGTCGCCGCGAGCGTGATGAAGCCCGCGCCGGTCACGCCGCTCGCGCCCTTCGAGGTCAGCATGGTCACCGCGAGCAGCGTGAGCTGCTGGGTCCAGGTGAGGTCGGTGTTGGTTGCCTGGGCGATGAAGAGCACCGCCATCGTCATGTAGATGTTGGTGCCGTCGAGGTTGAACGAATAGCCGGTCGGCACCACGAGGCCCACCACCGAACGCGAGCAGCCAAGGCGCTCGAGCTTCTGCATGAGCTGCGGCAGCGCCGACTCCGACGAGCTCGTGCCCAGCACGATCAGCAGCTCCTCCTTGATGTAGGAAACGAAGCGGATGATCGAGAAGCCCGTGAAGCGCGCAATCGCGCCCAGCACCACCAGCACGAACACGATCGAGGTCAGATAGAACGTGCCGATCAGCTTGAGCATCGGCACGAGCGAACCCACGCCGTATTTGCCGATGGTGAACGCCATCGCGCCGAACGCGCCGATCGGTGCCAGCTTCGTGACGATCTTGACGACGCCGAACAGCACGCCCGAGACGCTGTCGATGAACTCGGTCACCACGCGGCCGCGCTCGCCCAGTTGCGCGAGCACTGCGCCGAACAGCAGTGCGATGAGCAGGATCTGGAGAATCTCGCCTTGCGCGAACGCCGAGAACATCGTGTCCGGAATGATGTGCATCAGGAAATCGACCGTGCTCTGGCCGTGCGCCTTCTCCGCGTAGCTCGCCACGGCCTTGGCGTCGAGCGTGTGGACGTCGACGTTGAAGCCCGCGCCTGGCTTGAGCACGTGCGTGGCAATCAGGCCGAGCAGCAGCGCGAAGGTCGAGACGATCTCGAAGTAGAGCAGCGCCTTGCCGCCCACGCGGCCCACCTTCTTCATGTCCTCCATGCCGGCGATGCCGGTCACGACGGTACAGAAGATGATCGGCCCGATCACCATCTTGATGAGCTTGATGAAGGCGTCTCCAAGCGGCTTCATGTCGATGCCGATGGCCGGCCAGTAGTGGCCGAGAATCACGCCGATGACGATCGCCACGATCACCTGGACGTAAAGGACTTTGTGCAGAGGTTTCTTCACGATTGAATCCCACAAATAGGTTAAGCCGATGGCCGGACAAAGCTGTATCGGGCCGCGACGGGTCGAAATGGGGGGATCAGCGAAACCGGAAATAGGGATCGGACATCGGCTGTCTCCTTGATGTTTTTGTCGCGGCTGGGGTCGCCGCGCGGTCTAATTTGCAAGGTTGATGCCAGCGGCGCGGAGCGCCATCAGCCTTGATTTACAAGGCTTTTTTGTCCCGAAAACGTACTGGGAATCTGGATTTCCAGAAATGCGTCCGGGTGCTGTCCGGGTTTCTGGAATGGGGAAGATGGGCAATAGCGCAGAAAAGGCGGAGGAACAACAAGGCGGCGCACCCTCGGACCGAGGGCGCGCAAGGCCGTCGGCCTCAGCCGCGCCCCTTCCAGGGCACGAGGCGCCGCTCGAGCGCGCGCATGCCGAGATCGAAGCCCCAGGCGATCAGGCCGATCAGCACGATGCCCATCACCACGACGTCGGTGCGCAGGAAGCTCGACGCGTTGAGCACCATCTGGCCGAGGCCCGCCGTGGCGGCCACCATCTCCGCGGCGACGAGCGTGGTCCAGCCAAAGCCGATGGCGATGCGCAGGCCCGTGAGGATCTCGGGCAGCGCGGCGGGCAGCACGACAAAGCGCACGATCTGCGCGAAGCTGCCGCCGAGCGAGGCCGCCGCGCGCAACTGCTCGACGCTGGCGCTCTTCGCGCCGGCGCGCGCGGCCATGGCGATGGGCGCGAAGCACGCGAGCCAGATCACGATGATCTTGGCCGTCTCGTCGATGCCGAACCAGATCACCACGAGCGGCAGATAGGCGAGCGGCGGCAGCGGCCGGTAGAACTCCAGCGGCGGATCGAGCAAACCGCGCGCGACGCGCGAGACGCCCATCAGGATGCCGACGGGGATCGCCGTCACCGCCGCGAGCGCGAACGCGCCGAATACACGCAGGGTGCTCCAGAACAGGTGCTCGGAGAGCGGCAGGCCGCCCTGGATGCGGCCGTGCCACGCATCGACGAAAGCCTGCCAGACCGCCTCGGGCGTGGGCAGAAAAAGCGGCGGGAGCCAGTGCAGATGCGTGGCCAGCCACCATAGCAGCGCGAGCGCGGCGACCGAGGCGGCGCTTAAGCCCGCGGTCGGCCCTTCGCCGGGCATGCGGCGGATGCTCGCGCGCCGGGCCGGCGGGGCGGGCCGCGCACGATCCGAAGCGCCGGGGCCGCCCCCAACCCCGGCCCCGGTCTGAACGACGGCCACGCCGGCATCGAACGCCGCCACTCCGCGCGCCGACAACGCGACGTCCCCCAGCGACTCCTGCGGCACGCTCATGATTTTCCCCTTCTGTTCGATCAATTCGGCAAGTTCGTTGCACGCGCACACATGGCGCATGACGCGAGGCTCACCGCAACGCCGACTCGCCCGCATCGGCATGCAGCAGCCGCACGAGCCGCTCGCGCCATTCGATGAAATCGGCCGACGACTTCACCGCGCGCGCATCGCGCGTACGCAGATAGCGCCGCGCGAACGGCACCTCGTACTCGTGCTCGATGCGGCCCGGCCCCGGCGTCATCACCACTACGCGCGTCGCGAGAAAGAGCGCCTCCTCGACGCTATGCGTGATGAAAAACACCGTCTTCTGCGTGCGCGCCCAGACGTCGAGCACGAGCGTCTGCACCGACTCGCGCGTCATGGCGTCGAGCGCGCCCATCGGTTCGTCCATCAGGAGTACCTGGGGATCGCTCGCGAGCGCGCGCGCAATCCCCACGCGCTGCTGCATGCCGCCCGAGAGCGCATAGACGCGCGAGCGCGCATGGTCCTCGAGCCCGACGAGCGCGAGCTGCTCGCGCGCGATGCGCTCGCGTTCGGCCTTCGGCACGCGCCGAAACCGCAGACCGAGCGCGACGTTCTCGAGCACGTCGAGCCACGGCAGCAGCGCATGCTTCTGGAACACGACGCCGCGCTCCGCACCCGGCCCGGCGACCGGCACGCCGTTCACGCGCACCTCACCCTGCGCGGGCTCGACGAAGCCCGCGATGCAGTTCAACAGCGTGGTCTTGCCGCAGCCCGAGGCGCCGAGTGCGACCACGAACTCGCCGCTCGCCACGTCGAGATTGACGTCGGCGAGCGCCACGTTCGGCGCATCGCCGCGGCGCGCGCCCTCGTAGACGACGCTCAGATCGCGGATTTCCAGCGTGCTCATCGGTGCCCTCCTTCGCGTGGCCGATCGACGTGTCAGTGCGCGGCGGCGCGCTGGACGAACTGCGGATCGACGCCGACCGAGTAATCGGGCAGCACGGTCTGGATCGTGCCCTGCGTCTTGAGGAAGGCCGCGGTCGCGAGCAGCGATTGCGCCGCGCCCGATTGCGCGCCGCCGCCGAGCCACGTCTTCGAAGCCTGCTCGGCCGGTGTCGGGAACGCATAGAGCGCGAGGCTCGCCGGCACGTCCTGCGGGTTCGCGCCCGACTCCTTCGCCACCGCCTGCACCTGCGGCGACGCCGCGTTCCAGGCGGCCCGGTGCGCGCTGTAGTCGGCATCGGCGGCGGCCAGCACCTGCACGAACTTCGCGAGGAATGCTTCGTTATCTTTCGCAAAGCGCCGGTCGGCCACGAAGCCGTCGAAGGTCGCCTTGCCCGTGGCTCTCGCCACCTGGCCCGACGTGATCAGCACCTTGCCGTTCTTCTTCACCTGCGCGAGCACGGGGTCCCAGATATAAGTCGCGTCGATGTCGCCGCGCTGCCACGCCGCCGCCACTTCGGGCGGACGCAGATTGACGATCTTCACCGAGGCGGGGTCCACGCCCGCGTTCTGCAACGCGACGAGCGTGTGGAAATGCGACGTCGACACATACGGCACGCCGATGGTCTTGCCCTTGAGGCCCGCGACGCTCGTCACGCCCGAGCCGTCGCGCGCGACGAGCGCTTCGGCGTCGTTGATGTTGTCGAGGATCCAGAACAGCGAGAGGTTCACGCCCTGCGAGAGGCCCGCCGCGATGGGGCTCGAGCCCGCTTCGCCGAGCTGCACGGAGCCCGAGGCGAGCGCGCGGATCACGTCGGCGCCGCTCGCGAGCTTGCGATAGGTGACCTTGTAGCCCGTCGCCTGCTCGATCGCCCCGGTGGCCTGCGCGTAGCGCCAGGGCACCACCATGTCCTGATACGCGATCACGACCTCGTGCGTTTCGGCATGCGCGCGCGGCGCGGCAAACGCGGCGGCCAGCATGGCCGAAGCCGCGGCCAGCGAAACGGCAAGCGCGCGGGAACGGCGCGCGGCGCTCACGCGCTCTAGAGCATGCAGGCGTGCAAGACGCGGCGAGGAATGGACGCGATGGCTCATCGGGAGACTCCGGCGGAACGACGTTCGAGTGAAAGAAGGTTCCGACTATAGGGAGTCTGGCCGTAAGTGGTTCTAATTTATCCGCGATAGCTAATGACGTTGCTGGGGCATTGCTTTTCGTGTGGGAGTGGATGCGGCGGGCGAAAAAAAGCCCGCTTTTCAGCGGGCTCCTTTACTGCGCGACACAGCGGCGGCTATCAGACCACCCCTGCCCCATGCGCCTGCACATCGGCGTGATAGCTCGAACGCACCATCGCGCCAACGGCCGCATGCGTGAAGCCCATCTTGTACGCCTCTTCCTCGTACATCTTGAACGTGTCGGGATGCACGTACTCGCGCACCGGCAGGTGATGTTCGGAAGGCTGGAGGTACTGGCCGATCGTGAGCATGTCGACGTCATGCTCGCGCAGGTCGCGCATGACCTGAAGAATCTCTTCAGGCGTTTCGCCAAGGCCGACCATCAGGCCCGACTTGGTCGCGACATCGGGATGCAGCGCCTTGAAGTCCTTCAGGAGCTTGAGCGAGTGCGCGTAATCGGAACCGGGGCGCGCTTCCTTGTAGAGGCGCGGCACCGTTTCGAGGTTGTGGTTCATCACGTCGGGCGGCGCGGCGTTGAGAATCGAGATCGCGCGATCGAGACGGCCACGGAAGTCGGGCGTGAGGATCTCGATGCGCGTTTGCGGCGACTGCTCGCGCACCTGGCGGATACATTCGACGAAATGGCCGGCGCCGCCGTCACGCAGGTCGTCGCGGTCCACGCTCGTGATCACGACGTACTTGAGCTTGAGCGCGCCGATCGTGCGCGCGAGGTTCGCGGGCTCGTTCGGGTCGAGCGGATCGGGACGGCCGTGGCCGACGTCGCAAAACGGGCAACGGCGCGTGCACTTGTCGCCCATGATCATGAAGGTCGCGGTGCCCTTGCCGAAGCATTCGCCGATGTTCGGGCAGCTCGCTTCCTCGCACACCGTGTGCAGGTTGTGCTCGCGCAGAATGTTCTTGATCTCGTAGAAGCGCGAGTTGCCGGTGGCCGCCTTTACGCGGATCCACTCGGGCTTCTTGAGCTTCTCGATGGGGATGACCTTGATCGGAATGCGCGAGGTCTTGGCCTGCGCCTTCTGTTTCGCGGTGGCATCGTAGGGAACGGCGTCGGCGGGAGTGCCTGCAGCGCTTGTGCCAGGAATAGCAGCGGGGTTCGCGGTTACGTCAGTCATTCGTTTCGATCCAGTCAGGCCGCCGGTGTAACGCCGGCCTGCGGTTGATGCGGTTGCCCGCTTGCTGCCGCCGATGCGGCTGTTTCCTTTTCAGCCGCTTCGGCTGAAGGGTCTGTGGCAGCCGCTTCGGCCACCGAAAGCGTTGCTGCAAGGGTCGAATCCCGGTGCGCGGCGAGATTCGCATCGAGCCGTGCCGCCAGCGTGGCGGCCACGTCGTGCCAGGACGCTGCTGCGCCCAGCGTGGCCATATCGACGGTTTCGAGGCCGGCGTAGCCGCACGGATTGATCGCGAGGAACGGGCTCAGGTCCATCGACACGTTCAGGCTCACGCCGTGATAGCTGCAGCCGTGGCTGATCTTCAGGCCGAGCGCCGCGACCTTGGCGCCCACGTGGGCCGCGCTGGGTCCCGATGCGCCTTCTGGCACGTAAATTCCCGGCGCGCCGGCCTTGCGCTCGCCCGCGAGATTATACGCCGCCAGCGTTTCGATCACGGCCTGCTCGATGAGCGTGACGAGCTCGCGCACCATCAGCTTGCGGCGCCGGAGGTCGAGCAGCAGATACGCCACGACCTGGCCCGGCCCGTGATACGTGATCTGGCCGCCGCGGTCGATTTGCACGAGCGGAATGCCGCTGTTGGCAATGAGCAGGTGCTCGGGCTTGCCGGCCTGGCCGAGCGTGAAGACTGGAGGATGTTCGACGAGCCAGATTTCGTCAGGCGTCTGCTCGTCGCGCTGCGCGGTGAATTCGCGCATGGCGTCGAAGCTCGCCTCGTAGGCCTCGTTGCCGCGCCAGCGCAGGAGGGGCGGCGCGAAGCGCTCGCCCGGCGAAATGCGGTCAGAAGCGGGGTCAGAAGCGGGGTCGGGTGAAATCAAGGGGGATGAAACCGGGGTGGCGCACATGATCCCCGAAGTTTACCTAATTCAGGACAAGCGCGCCGGGCCCCCGCTGGGTCCGATCAAACTGTACGCCACCCGTCGCCCGCGTGGACGCCCCAGCGCGCCGCGAGGCGTGCGGCCCAGTCGATTACGCGCTCGCTCACGTGCGCGGGCGTCGCGAACTGCACCCACGCGGCGCCGCCCTGCTCCGCGCCGATCCACAGGCGCTCGCCGCGCCGCAGCCGCAGCGTGTGGCCCGGTTCGAGCCAGTAGTCGCCGATATCGTCGCTGCGCGTGACCCATACCGCGCCGCAGCGCACGGTCAGCCGCGTGCTGCGCGCCACCCGCACCGAAGCCACCTGGTCCGCCGCCACTTCAAACGTGATATCCGAAGAAATTTCTCTCATTTTCGCCTCCGAAGGTGCTGCATCCATGGCTACAATCGTAGGCGCAGCAAGGGATCGGGCAAAACGATCAATTTTCACGGCTATGTGAGAAAAATTACGATGGATCTGCGCCAGCTTCCGGCGCTCAACGCTCTCAAGGCGTTCGAGGCCGCCGCCCGCCACGAAAGCTTCTCGCGCGCCGCCGACGAGCTGTTCGTCACGCACGGCGCGGTCAGTCACCAGATTCGCGCGCTCGAAGGCGAGCTCGGCATCGCGCTGTTCGCCCGCGACGGCAAGCGCGTGCGCCTTACCGATACGGGCCGCCGCTACGCGTCCCAGGTGCGCGACGCTCTCGCGCAACTTGCGCTCGCGACCCAGGAAATCCGCGCGGGCGATCGCGACCGGCGCCTCGTGATCTCGATGCTCTCGTCGTTCGCGGCACGCTGGGTCACGCCGCGCATCGGCCGCTTCATCGAAGCCCATCCGCAATGGGACGTCGAGCTGCAGTCGACCAATTCGCTCGTCGACTTCGCGCGCGACGACGTCGACGTGGCCGTGCGCTTCGGCTATGGCCACTATCCGGGCCTGCACGCCGAGCTCCTGCTCGACGAGATCTTCTTTCCCGCCTGTTCGCCCGACTTCAACGGCGGCGCGCTGCCCGACGACCCGCAGGAGCTGACGAAGCTGCCGCTGCTGCGCTCCGACGACGAACTCTGGCGCCCGTGGTTCGACGCCGCCGGCATGCACGACGTGCCCGAACCGAAGCGCGGCGTGCTCTACCAGGATTCGTCGAATCTGCTGCAAGCCGCCATGGACGGCCAGGGCATCGCGCTCGTGCGGCGCTCGCTCGCCATGCACGAGATCACGCGCGGCAAGCTCGTGCGGCTCTTCAAGGACGTCGACGGACCGAGCCCGTGGCGCTACTACTTCATCTGCACGCCGCAGCGCATGGAGACCGAGCGCGTGCGGGCGTTCCGCGACTGGGTGTTCGACGAGGTCGCGCGCTTTCGCAAGCTCTATGAAGACGCCTGCGAGGCGGGCCCGCTCATGACGGCCGCCGCCGCGGCGCTGCGCGTGCGCGAAGACGACGCGCTTTGATGGCGCGCATCAAGGCGTAAACGCAACAAGGGCCGCCCGAAAGCAGCCCTTGCGACAACACCCGCCAGCGAGCGTTACAGCACGATCTTCACCATCGGATGCCCGGTGAGCGCACGATAGATATCGTCGAGATGCACCTGGCTCGTCGCGCGCACGGTCACCGTGAGGCCCGTGTAGTTGCCGCCGCTGGACGGACGCGATTCGATGGTCGCGACATCAAAGCCGCCGTCGAATTCGCGCAGCACCGCGACGATGGTGTCCTGAAACTCCGGATGCGTCTTGCCCATCACCTTGATGGGGAAATCGCAGGGGAATTCGATCAGGGATTCTTTTGCGCCCGGCTGAGCGCCGCCATTGAGTTCAGATGCAGTCATATTTCCACTTCCTGTAGCCGGGCCTTACTTGCAGGCCGCGACCTGATGATCGCGCGCCGCGAGCACCACGCGCGCCTCGCGCGCTTTCGCACGCTGATAAGCCTCGTAGAGCGCCACAAAGACCGGGCCCGGCTGGCCGCTGCCCACGCGCTGCCCGTCGAGCTCCACGACCGGCAGGATTTCCTTGGTCGCCGACGTCACAAGCAACTCGTCGGCGGCGCGCAATCCGGCTTCGTCGATCTCGCGCGCCTCGAAGCGAATCCCGCATTCCTGCGCCAGTTCCTCGAGCAGTCCGTAGCGGATGCCTTCCAGAATCTTGTTGCTGCGCGGCGGCGCATAGAGCGCGCCGTCCTTCACGATCCACACGTTCGACGACGATGCTTCGGTCACCCAACCATCGCGCAACTGGATGGTCTCGAACACGCCGTGCTCGGCCGCGTTCTGCGCCATCAGCACATTGCCGAGCAGCGAGGTCGACTTGATGTCGCAATGGAGCCAGCGGCGGTCTTCGGCCGTGACGCAGGCCACGCCGCTCGCACGCTGCGAAGCGCCGGGCAGCACGAGCGGATTGACCATCACGAGCACGGTGGGCGCCACGCCCGCCGGGAACGCGTGGCCGCGCTTCGCCACGCCGCGCGTCACCTGCACATAGACGTTCGCGTGCACATCGCGCGCGAGCGCGCCCGCCGCCTCGTTCGCCTCGATCACGCGCGCGATCAGCGCGCGCCAGCCGGCCTCGTCGAGCGGATTCGCAATGCCGACCTTCTCCAGCGAACGCGCGAGCCGCGCGAGATGCTGCGCGATGCGAAACGGCACGCGCAGCTTGCCGGCGCCCGGATCGGCGCCCTCGACTTCGAGCGCATAGGCCGGCACCACTTCGTAGATGCCGTCGCCGAAGATGAAGCCGCGGTCGAGCACCGGCACGCGCGCTTCGGAAAGCGGCGTGAGCTCGCCGTTGAGCCAGACGAGGGGTTCCGCGGCGTCCATCGATTGCGGATTCGAAGTCGGGGCGTGCATTTACTTCTTCTTGTTGAACATGAGCATGAGCGAATCCCACACGCGGCCCGCGATGCCGGCCTGCGGCACCGGTTCGAGCGCGACGAGCGGGAATTGCGCGAGCACCTTGCCGTCCGCGCCGACGAACTTCGCCGTGCCGACCTGCTGGCCGTCCGCGAGCGGCGCGATCAGCGGGCTGGTGAGCTCGATCTGCGGCTTGGCCTTGTCGGCGGCGCCCTTGGGCAGCGTGACGTACTGATCCTTCTTCACGCCCACCTTCACGGCGTCCAGCGCACCCTTGTAGACGCGCGGCGTGGCCACGGCCTGGTTGGCCGCGTAGATGCGCGTGGTGTCGTAGGCACTATAGCCGTAGCTCAGCAACTTCAGGCTGTCCTGGGTGCGATCGCGCTCTTTCTGCTCGCCCATCACCACCGAAACGAGACGGCGGTTGCCGCCGCCCGCGAGCGGACGCCTGGCCGAGGCGATCAGGCAGTAGCCGGCCGCCTGGGTGTGGCCGGTCTTCAGGCCGTCAACGGTCGGGTCGATCCACAGCAGGCGGTTGCGGTTCGGCTGCTTGATCTTGTTATACGTGAACTCCTTCTCCGAGAAGATGCTGTAGTACTCGGGATAGTCGCGGATCAGGTGCGTCGAGACCTTGGCGAGGTCGCCGGCCGTCGTGTAGTGATTCGGGTCGGGCATGCCGTTCACGTCGGCGAAATGCGTATGCGTCATGCCGAGCTTTTGCGCCTCGGCGTTCATCATGTTGACGAAGTTCGCCTCGCTGCCGCCCACGAGCTCCGCGAGCGCGATGGCCGCGTCGTTGCCCGACTGGATGATCATGCCGTAGACGAGATCGTGCACCGAGACAGGCTTGTTCGCCTCGATGAACATGCGCGACTCGTCGGTCTTCACGCGGCGCACGGCGTCGCTCGGCGTGACGATCTGGTCCATCGAGATCTTCTTCGACTGCAGCGCCTCGAACACGAGGTAGGCCGTCATCAGCTTGGTGAGCGAAGCGGGCTCGACGCGCTCGTCGGCGTTGCCCGAGGCGAGCACCTGGTTCGCCGTGGCGTCGACGAGCACCCACGAGCGCGCATTGACGACGGGCGGCGGCACCTGCGCGAACGCGCTCGCGCTTGCGAGCAGCGTGGCGGGAAGCAGAGCGCCGAGCGTGACGGTGCGGACGATGGAGGAAGAAACGAAGGAGGATTGCTGGCCGGAGGAGAGAAAACGCATAGGTTCAGGTCGAACGAATTGGGGTCGGGATGAACGTCGTGCGCCATGCGGCGCACGTGTCGCGGGCCGAAGTCGAGGCCGAAATCGGGGCCGAACTGCAGCGCCTCGCTCACACGCCAGAACACACAGCGGGCGCGGCGGTGCGCAAAAAAAGATCGCCCATTATACGCGCCACGTGATGGCGTTTTTCGAACTGGTCACACGTTTGCGCGGACCTGTCGCGCATTTTTCACGTATGCCGTCCGAATGAGGCGTGTTTTTGGCTAGTTTTCGTCTTGCGGCTGCATTGCGATTGCATCTTCCTTCCGGCCAACCCGCGATCGTCCGACGCACGGCTTACAACGCGCAACGCGGACGGCGCTGATGCACGCGCGCGCCATCCGCGTGCATCGCTTAGCGCCAGGCGTCGACGATGATGCGCTTGAGGATATGCAGCTTGCGATGCAGGAAGTGTTCCGCCCCCGGAATCACGACGACGGGCAATTCCTGCGGCCGCGCCCATTCGTACACGGAGAGAATCGGCACGGTGTCGTCGAGCTCGCCGTGAATCACGAGCGTGTCTTCGCGCACCGGTGCGACTTCCCAGCGGCTGGCCGCGGTGCCGACGAACACCATGCGCTCGATCGCGCCACCGGCTTCCATGTAGCGCTTCGCGACATGCGAGAGCACGAAGGTGCCGAACGAGAAGCCCGCGAGCACGAGCGGCGTGTCGGCCTGGCCCGGCTGCGCGCGCATGTAGCGAATCAGTTCGAGCAGATCGTCCTGCTCGCCGATGCCGTTGTCGTGCGTGCCCGAGGTCGTGCCGACGCCGCGAAAGTTCGAACGGTAGGTCACGTAGCCGAGCTGCACGAGCGTGCGCGCGAGCGTCTGCGCGACCTTGTTGTCCATCGTGCCGCCAAACAGCGGATGCGGGTGCGCGACCAGCGCAATGCCGCGCACCGGCGTGTCAGCGTCGGGTCTGTCGAGTGCGCATTCGATCTGGCCGACGGGACCGTCGATGTGGAATTTCTCGGTTTGTGCGTTCATCGTGGCGGCTCTTGGGGTCGTTTCCTGTGGTCGTTTCTTGTGGTCGTTGCGTCGTCGTTGCGTGGCTTTTTTGGCGGTCGATTCAGCGGTCGATCTTCAGGCGCTCGACCACCTGGCCGTTCTGCAGATGCGAGACGACGATCTCCTCGATGTCGCTCTCGTCGACATAGGTGTACCAGGTGCCCTCGGGATACACGACGACGGTGGGCCCTTCCTCGCAGCGGTCGAGGCAGCCAGCCTTGTTGATGCGCACCTTGCCCGGGCCCGCGAGGCCCAGCTCCTTCACGCGCTTTTTCGCGTATTCCTGCATTGCCTGCGCGTTGCAGCTCGCGCAGCTCGGACGATCGGCGCCGGGGTCGCGCTGGTTCAGGCAGAAAAAGACGTGGTGTTGGTAGAACGAATCGGTCATGGCGGGGGTTACCGGTGAAGTGTCGGGCGCGGCGCGCAGCGCTAGATGGCGCCATATGGCGGCGTTTGCGCGGCGCGGTTGAGGCAATGCGGTCGATGCGTTGCGGTTGAGATGATGCGGCCTGTGCAATGCGGTCGATTATAGCGAGCAAGGCGTGAACGCTTCGCGCGTTACTGGCGTCCACCGCGCTCCAGCGCGAGCCTCACACCAACGCGCGCCGGGTCGTCCGCGAACTTGCCTCAGCGGGCCGATCGCATCCGGTTGCGCGCGCGTCGCGCAAGCCACGCGCGCTCGAGCGAGAACGCCGTCCAGCCGAGCGCGGCCCAAGGCCAGATCCACGCGAGCCAGCGCGCCAGCCCGTTGAAGTGCAGATAGCGGCCCTGCCGCCAGTCGGCGAGCAGGACATCGAAATAGGGGCTCACCGGCAGCACGTTCACGAGCACGAGCGAGACGGCCAGCGCGACCGTCGCGGCGGCCGCGCGCGCCGTGCGCGGCAGGCGCAGCGCGAGAAAGGCCGCGAGCGTCCCCCACGCGAGGCCCGCGAGCGCGCCGGGCGTCGCCCAGTCGAACAGGAGGCCGCTTTGCGATTGCAGGAAGGTCGCGCCGGCTTTCACGACGAGCGTCGTCACGATCAGCAGCACGATGAGCCGCGCACGCGGCGCGCGGGCGCGCATCGGCAGCGAGGCGAACGCCGCGGCCGCGAACAGGTTGAGCGTGGTAATGAGCGCCTCCCAGTCGGTCTCGGGCAGACGCCCCGCCAGTGCGCCGGACCACACGCTCAGGTGCCAGGCCGCGGGCGCCCAGGCGAGCACGGCGCCTTGCATCGACGCGTCGAAGCGCTCCCAGAGCGCGCGCGGCCAGTCGCCCATGCCGAACAGACGCGGCACGGGAAACATCGTCGCGAACGGCCAGAGCGCGGCGAGCACCATCAGCGCGCCGGCGTCGCGCTCGAACCAGCGAAAACGCAGCCGCCGCAGGAAGCCGCGCTCGAGCAGCGCGCCGGTGGCCGGCGCCGCGATCGCCGCGCCCAGCAGCGCGCCGAGCACGTTGGTGGCGAGATCGAGATTCGAGGCGACGCGCGTGGGCAGATACGTCTGCACCGCCTCCATCACGCCCGAAAGCAGCGTGCCGCCCAGCGTCGCGAGCGCGATCGCCAGCCAGCCGCGGCAGCGCGGCCACGCCGCGAGCACGGCAAGCGCGCCGAACGGCATATAGCCGAGCACGTTGGTGACGACGTCGAAGACGGTCCAGTATTTCGGGAAGGGATCGCCGAGATAGTCGAAGGGGCCGAGCCCGAGCGAGCGCCATCCCGAAAACGGATACCAGGAGGCGTAGACGATCAGCGCGGTGTAGAGCGCAAACGCCTGGCGCGAGAGCGTGGAGGCCTGGCGCGGCAGCGTTTCGGTTGCGGGGGGCGTGAGGGGCGCGGCGCCGCCCGCCGGATCGCGAGGCGCCTGCGGGCCCGGCGCGCGGGCGGCGCTGCTCTCGCCGCTGCGCTGCGTGTCGCCCGAATCGCCCGAATCGCCCGAATCGCCGGTATCACCCGTACGGTCCGAATCTCCTGCACCTGTACCGCTCATACCGCCAATCCCACCTCTGATGCACCCGGCGGGCCGGATGCCGCGTTTCTCAAGGCGTGCCGGCGAACGCCTGCGCGCCCACCCACGCGCCAATCTGGCCTGCGAAGTCGTCGCTCGCCGCGCGCAGCGCCGCTACGCCGCCCGCGGCGTCAGGCGTGCTCGCGGGCGCGCGCGCCACGAAGGCGCGCTGCGCGATCACCTTGCCGCCCTGCATCAGGGTCGCGCGCGCGGCGACCACGCCGGTGCTTTGCGTCGACGTGTCGAAGACCTGCTCGAACTCGGTGAGCTCGACCTTCAGCATGGGCGCCCGCACGGCGTCGGCGCCCGAGAGCACGGTGGCGCGCGAGGCGAGCGCGGTGCGCAGGCGCTGCGTGAGCAGGCGCGCGGGCGACATCGTCCAGCGGCTGTCCGCGTAGCGCCCCGAGCGCTGCGAGTCGCCGTTGAGGCGATAAAGGATGCCGTCGTTATCGAGCGTCACGGGCGCGCTCACTTCGAGCACCTTGAGCGGCGGCAGCAACGCCGATGCGGGGGCCGCCTCCTGCTGCGGCCCGAGGTCGTAGCGGATATCGGAGAGCGCGGCGGAGCGGCCGGCGCACGCCGCCAGCGTGCCGATGGCGAGCGCCGCGAGCGCGGCGCAGCAGAGCCTCAGGAGCGAGCGTGACGAAGTGGCTTGGCGTGACATTACGGTTCCTTCCTGAGGTTGCTTCCGGTTGGTGCGGTTGATCCGGTTGGTGCCGCGGGTGCGAGTTCTGCGACGCTCGATGCCCCAAGGCGCTCCAGGTCCGGCTACGTCGAACGTATTCCGACAGCGCCGCGGCGCTCCGGTTCGCGCCGCGCGTCCCCTATTTCCCGCCCCCGCCTGCGGGCCAGACAAAGCCCGGCTCGCCCGGCCCCGGCGCGGGCAGCGGCGCGCCGCCGAACAGCAGGCTGTTCGGACTCGTGGTGAAGGTGCCCGCCGCGCGGTCCACGGAGCGCATCGCCGAGCGCACGTCGTCGGTCAGCGAGTTCACGCGCGGCAGCGTGTCGTAGCCCACGCGCGCCGAGAGCTCCTGGATCGACGCATCGATCGAGCTCAGCGCCTCTCCCGCCTGGGCCGCGGCGGTGCCGGCCTTGTTCAGATTGACCTGGAACGGGCCGTCCGGGCGGTTCATGCTCGTGATCAGCCGATTGGTCGATTGCAGCGTCTTTCGCAGGTCGGCGACCGCGCCCGGCAGGCGCTGCGTGGTCGGCTGCAGTTGCACGGCGAGCGCGTTCACGCTGCTCGCGGCCTGCTGCAGGCTCGTGACGGTCGCCATGATCTGCTTGCGATTCTCTTCGCTCAGCAGCTGGTCGACGTCGCCGGCGATGTTGTCGAGCTTGCGCAGGAGCGCGTCGCCGCGCCGCTGGAGCTGGTCGAGCAGGCCCGGGCGCAGCGGGATCTCGGCCACGTGCTTCTCCGACGAAGGCAGCGGCGAAAGATCGAGCCCATTGTCGTCGAGCTGCACGAACGCAATGCCCGTCACGCCCTGGAGCGCGAGCGTGCCGAAGGTGGAGCGCGTCATCGGCGCCTTCTGGTCGACCAGCACGCGGATGCGGATCTGCCCCGGATGGCTCGGATCGAACTTGATGGACTGCACCTTGCCGACGTCGAGCCCGCGATAGCGCACGGCGGCGTCGGGATAGAGCCCCGTCACGTTGCTGCGCGAAATGAGGTCGTACGGCACGCGCACGGTGTGGTCGGCGCTGAAGAAGACGACCGCAAAGGCGATCACGGCCAGCAGACCGAGCGTAAAGGCGCCCGCCCAGAACGCATGCGGTTTGTTTTCCATCGTCAGATTCCCTCGTTGGCGATCACGAACGCGGCCAGATACTCGCTCAGGTGCGCGACCGGAAACGCAGTCAGAAGCGCGACTCGATGCGCGACTGGAAGCACACCCAGCAGCGCACCCCAAAGCGCACCGGCGCGCCGCTCACGCGCGCGATTGCAGCCTCGCGTGGCGCGCTTCAACACAGCTTCGCACCCACCGAAGCCGGCGCGAGCGCCGCCGGCGGCAGCTTCGCGCGCCGCTCGGGCGGCAGCGCCTGCAGCGCGCGCCGGCCGCGCATGCCAAGAAAATATTCGCGGATGAACGGATCGTCCACGCACGCGGCTTCCTCCACGGGAGCAGCCACCAGCACCTTGCGCTCGGCGAGCACGGCCACACGCGTGGAGAGCGCGACCATGGCGTCGAGGTCGTGCGTGATCAGCACGACGGTGAGGCCGAGCGCGCGGTGCAGCGTGCTGATGAGCTCCACCACTTCGTCCGACGAGCGCGGGTCGAGCCCGGCCGTCGGCTCGTCGAGAAACAGCAGCTCCGGCTCCAGCACGATCGCGCGCGCGAGGCCCACGCGCTTGACCATGCCGCCCGAGAGCGCGGCCGGCATCTTCGAAGCGTGCTTGCACGGCAGGCCGACCATTTCGAGCTTGAGCATCACGACGTCGCGCAGCAGGTCCGCCGGCACCTTGCCGAGCTCGCGCACCGGCTGCGCGATGTTGTCGAACACCGAGAGCGACGAGAACAGCGCGCCATGCTGGAACAGCATGCCCGTGCGCGTGCGCATGAGGCGCGCGCGCTCGGGATCGATCGTCGCGATGTCTTCGCCGAACAGCTTGATGGTGCCCGAAGTGGGCCGCTCGAGGCCCAGTATCTGGCGCACGAGCGTGGTCTTGCCCGCCCCCGAGCCGCCCACGATCGTGACGATCTCGCCGCGCCGGATGTCGAGGTTCAAATGCTGATGGACGATGTTGCGCCCATAGCGCTTGGTGAGATTGCGCACCTCGATGATGGGCTCGCCGATGGCGGGCAGCGGCAAGTCCTCGGCCACCTCCTTGAGCGGCGTGGTCAAGGTGCCGGTCGTGGTCATCGCGCCGGGCCGGGCCAGCGCGCCGGTCGTGCCCGTTGTGCCTGTCGTACCCATCGTACTCATGACAGCCCCACGTTCTGGAACAGGATGGCAAACACGGCGTCGGCCAGAATCACGATGGTGATGGAGGTCACGACCGAGGTGGTCGTGCCTTCGCCGAGGCTCTGCGAGTTCGCCTTGATGCGAAAGCCGAAATGGCAGCCGACGATCGCCACCAGCATGCCGAATGCCACGCCCTTGCCGAGCCCGATCCACAGGTTCGCGACCGGCACCACGCTCGGCAGCGAGCGGACGAAGTACGAGACGTCGATGCCGAGCACGGCCTTGGCCGCGAGCGCGCCGCCGAGCAGCGCGATGATGTCGGTCCACATCACGAGCAGCGGCATGGCGATTCCCAGCGCGATCACGCGCGGCAGGATCAGGCGCAAGCCGTGCGAGATGCCCATTACGCGCATGGCGTCGAGCTCCTCGGTCACGCGCATCACGCCGATCTGCGCGGTGATGGCCGAGCCCGAGCGCCCCGCGACCAGAATGGCCGAGAGCACCGGCCCGAGCTCGCGGATCACCGCGAGACCGAGAATGTTCACGATGAACTGGTTCGCGCCGAACAGCCGCAACTGCTGCGCCGACAAATACGAGAGCACGATGCCGATCAGAAACGCGACGAGCGCCGTGATCGGCAGCGCGCGCGTCCCGGCGTTATAGATGTTCGCGGAGATCTCGATCCAGGGCGTGACCTTCGGCTTGCGCAGGATGAGCAGCAGATCGAGCACCACGCGGCCGAGCATGGCAATCCCGCCGTACAGATGATCCCCGAACGAAAAAATCGCGAGGCCGAGCCGCGTGACAGGGCCGGTGCGCACCACGCGCTCGACCGGCTCGCGCGCCGAATCGAGCAGCGCGATGCGCTCGAAGATGTCGCGCTGCGTGTCGGAGAGCGCGACCAGATCGGCGGGCAGCTTGTGGCCCCAGACGCGCCAGAGCGCCTGGCCGCCCACGTGGTCCATGCGCTCGACGCGCGAGAGGTCCCACTGGCCGATGCGCTCGCCCACGAGCGCGCGCAGGCGCCGCGCCGCGCCGCCGTTGTCGCGGTCGCGCGCGAGCGCCAGCGCGGTCCATTGACCGGACAGGCGCACGATCTTTCCATGGGTGCCGGCCGCGATTTCGAGGCCGGGCGGCATCTCTTGACTCAAGGCGGGGCGCTCGGGCGGGACGAATGATCAATCATTGTAACGAACGCGCCCCGTTTCGGCGGTCCGGACGCGCACCGACTTCTTCGCCGAAGCCGCGCGCTTCGGCGCGCTGTGGACAATTCTGTGTATGACCTGTTGGCAGCCTGTGGGCGCGCTGTGGATTGCCCGGACTCTGGGGAGGGGTCGCCAAGGCGAAGCTGTGGATGATTCCGTGGATAAGCTGTGGGTCGCCTGTGGGTGGCCTGTGAATTGCCTAAATAATGGGCAAATTCCGGACGACTTTCGCACCGGCGCGGCTGCAGTGAGCGCGTCGAAAAAAGCAGGCATGGGCGTCCGTCGGTGCGGCTGGCGTCCACTACGGCAGCCACTACAATACGAGACATGAATACCCCTACCCCAGATACCCCAGGCGCCGACGACTGGCGCATCGACCGCGACCGCGCAGTCACGCTGTTCGGGCCGGCCGCGCACGACTGGCCGATCGAGATCGTCGAGGAAACCGGCTCGACCAACGCCGACTTGATGGCGCGCCTCAAGGCGCTGCCGCATCGCGCCGACGCCCTCGCGCGTCCGATCGTGCGCGTCGCTTATCTGCAGACGGCGGGCCGTGGCCGGCGCGGGCGTAGCTGGATCGCCCAGCCCGGCGACGCGCTGCTGTTCTCCCTCGCCTGCGTGCTGCCGCGTCCGCTCGAAGGACTCGGCGGCCTGAGCCTCGCGATCGGCTCGGCGCTCGTGGACGGCCTGCGCACCCTGCCCGTGGCCGCGCCCGGCCAGATCGCGCTCAAGTGGCCCAACGACATCCTGCTCGAAGGCGACAAGCTGGTGGGGATCCTCGTCGAGACAGCGTGGAGCACGCCGGACGCCTCGGCCGTGGTGATCGGCATCGGCACGAACGTGCGCCATCCCGAAGCGCTCACCGCGAAGGTCGCGGCGCTCAATGCCGACCCGGCGTCGCAGCAGGCCGCGCCCGTGCCTGGCGCCGCGCCCACCGCGCTCTCGCGCGTGTGGCCCGCCGCGAATCTCACCGACGTCCTCGCCGCCGAGCTCAACGCGCTCGAAAGCGCGCTGCAGCGCTTCGGCGCGGCGGGCTTTGCGCCGTTCCAGGCACGCTGGAACGCGTGCCACGCCTATGCGGGCCGCGAGGTCGCGCTGTACGAGCAAGGCGCCGAACTGTTGCGCGGCGTGGCCGTGGGCGTGGACGAGAGCGGCCAGTTGCTCGTCGATACCGCGCGCGGCCGCGAGGCCGTCACGACCGGCGATATCTCGCTGCGGCTCGCGGGCAACGGCGCATGAGCGGCACGAGCAGCGCGCAGCACGCTTGCCCGCCCCCGTTTCTGCTGATCGACGCCGGCAATAGCCGGATCAAGTGGGCGCTCGTGAGCGCGGACGGCGTGCGCCTGCATGGCGGCGCGTCGAGCCACGACGAAGCCCCGGGCAATGCGGCGCCAGGCGCCGCCGAGCGTGCCGGCGCGCCTGCTGTGCCCGCCGCGCGCGACTTCGCCGACTGGTCGGCGCTGCCCGTGCCCGGCAGCGCCTGGATCTCGAACGTCGCGGGCGCGGGCGTGGCGCAGCGCATCGACGCCGCGCTCGACGCCCACTGGCCGGGCCTCTCGCGCACGGTGATCCGCGCGATGCGCGAGCAATGCGGCGTGACGAACGGCTATACGACACCCGACGCGCTCGGCAGCGACCGCTGGGCCGGCATGATCGGCGCGCGCGCGGCGTTTCCCGACGAGCCGGTTCTCATCGCCACCTTCGGCACCGCGACGACGCTGGAGGCGCTGCGCGCCGATGGCACCTTCGTGGGCGGCCTGATCGCGCCGGGCTGGACGCTCATGATGCGCTCGCTCGGCGAGCACACGGCGCAGTTGCCGCTGCTCGACGCGCATAACGCGCGCGGCTTGATCGGCGCGGCGCAGGGCGCGCGGAACGCGGGGACGGGCGCGGGATCAATGGCGGGAATGGCTGGGGGAACGACAGCCGGAACAGCGGCGGGATCGGCTTCCGGATCGGCCGAGGCGCGGTCATCGGAATCAGGCCCGCTCTTTGCAACCGACACGAAGTGCTCGATCTCGGCGGGTTGCGCGCTCGCCCAGGCGGGGCTCATCGAGCGCGCGTGGGCCGATTTGCAAGACGCGTGGAAAATGCCGGTGCGGCTGGTGGTGAGCGGCGGCGCGGCCGCCGAAGTGACGGCGGCGCTGAAGGTGCCGCATACTCGCCACGATGCCCTGGTGCTCGCGGGCCTCGCGCTGATCGCGGCGCAATCCTGAGCGCGCGCGGGCGCGCGTGCGTTGCCGCCCGGTGCGGCGGCCATCTTCACGAACGATATCGACGGAGTCTTACACGATGCTGCGCTGGCTGATCGCCATCCTGATTCTCGCCAACCTGCTCGCCTTTGGGGCGATCCGCGGCCTGTTCGGCCCCGCGCCCCTCACGGGCACGGGCAGCCACAAGCAACTGAACCGGCAGATCCATCCCGAAGGACTGACGGTGCGGCCGATCAAGCCATCGGAATCCGTCGATGTGCCGGTCGTAGGCGGTCCGGTGGCCGATCCGGCCATTCAGGCATCGGCGCTTACGCAATGATTCCGGCAGTAACCCCGGCGCGGCGCGTGAGCAGACGATCGATCGCCGCGTACCTCGCCGGCAAGCGCGCTTACCCCTGCTGCGCGCGCACCTTCTGCAGCAGCTTCGTGGTCGAGCGGTCGTGCTCGAAGGCGATCGCGAGCGCGCGGCCGCCCCAGCTGCGCACGAGCGCCGACTCGGGCAGCGCATCCATGTCGTAGTCGCCGCCCTTCACGAGAATGTCGGGACGCACGGCCTCGATCAGCTCGATCGGCGTGCGCTCCTCGAAACGCACCACCCAGTCCACGCTCTCCAGCGCCGCCAGCAGCGCCATGCGATCGTTCTCGTTATTGATCGGACGATCGTCGCCCTTGCCGAGCATCTTCACCGAAGCGTCGCTGTTCACGCCGACGATCAGCGTCGCGCCCAGCGCCTTCGCATCGGCGAGATAGGTGACGTGGCCGCGATGCAGGATGTCGAAGACGCCGTTGGTGAACACCACCGGGCCGGTGAGCGAGGCGCGCCGTTGCGCGAGGGCTTCGCGGGTCGTGATCTTGCGTTCGAAGGAAGCGGGCATGGAATGGGGCTCGAATGGATCGCGGCTGACGGCGCCGGTTAAAGCGCGCCATCCCAAAGACGACGTCCGAAGAACGCCGCCCGGAGCGCCGCGCGATTGAAAACGAAACGGACCGGACCGCCGACGAAAAAACAGCCCGTCACGCGTGAGCGCTCCGGGCCGTCGGGTTCGCCGTACCGCGCCGCGACGGGCGCGCGATGAACGATATCCAGCGGGGGCAGGCTGTCAGGCCGGCTGCTGCGTACCCTGTTCGCGCTGCAGGCGCTGCACCACTTCCTTGCGGTAGCGGTTGAGCTCCTGCGCCGTGCTGAACGTGCGCTCGAACAGGATCGACAGGTTGTGCAGGATACGCTCGACCACCTTCTTTTCCCAGCCGTCGTCGAAGCGGATTTGCTCGTCAAGCCAGCGCTCGAGCCATTCCGGGTCGGGCAGGCGCGACTGCACGGTGTCGCGCGGGAACAACGCCTGGTTCACGTGCAGGTTGGTCGGGTGCAGCGGTTTTTCGGTGCGGCGCGCCGACGCCATCAGCACGCCGATCTTCGCGAACGCCGCGCGCGCGACGTCACCGCAATTGTTGAGCGCCTTCTTCATGTAGCGCAGATAGGCGCCGCCGTGGCGGGCCTCATCGCGCGAGATGGTTTCGTAGATCGCCTTGATGACGGGCTCCGTGTGCCATTCGGCCGCGCGGCGATACCAGTGGTTCAGGCGGATCTCGCCGCAGAAGTGCAGCATCAGCGTCTCGAGCGGCGGCGCCGGATCGAACGTGAAGCGCACGGCGTGCAGCTCTTCTTCGGTGGGCACGAGCTCGGGCTTGAAGCGGCGCAGGTACTCCATCAGCACGAGCGAGTGCTTCTGCTCCTCGAAGAACCACACGCTCATGAACGCGGAGAAGTCGCTGTCGTGGTGGTTGTCGCGCAGGAACATCTCCGTGGCCGGCAGCGCGGACCACTCGGTGATCGCGTTCATCTTGATGGTCGCGGCCTGCTCGTCGGTGAGGAGCGACGCGTCGAACTTGTCCCAGGGGATATCCTTTTCCATATCCCATCGGACCGATTCGAGCGATTTGTAAAGTTCCGGATAAAGCATCGTGTTCATAGTCCCGCCCCTGTTCTGCGCATGACGACTTGTATCTGCTGCCCGCGGCGCGCGTCGCTTTCACGTTTTTACGCGGCGCACAGGCGAAAACATTTAATTTTACGCGGTAACCGGCCGCCCGGACGCAATTACACCCCCGCTAAACAGATTACTTCCTGCCGAGCGGCAATCTGCAATGCCGTATTGGGGGGCGCCTGATGGATTCTGGGTGCTTACTGTGCCTTGAATCCGGCTGCCGGAAAATTCGCGGGATGCCCCGCGTCGTCTGACCGCCCCACCGCCCCGTTCACGCGAGGCGCGAAGGTCCCGAAGGCCCTTGCAGCGAGCAGCCGACAAACCGCTAACAATATGCCGACGATCGGCATATCGAGCTGCGACAGATTGTCGCATTTTCACCTCGCCTGCCACTCCGCCTCATTCAAACACTTGAAGCCGCCGCGCGACTGACAAAGATCAGAAAAACCTTACACGATGATAGCACGCCGATCTTTCAGTTCCGGCGCGCCTCGGGGTGCTCCTGCACCACGTCATCGGGCAAGTCCGACGGTTGTTTGAGCCATCTCAAAAGAATTTCGCGCTGGGCGAGCGTATCGCGGTAACCGAGCTCGATCAGCTCCTGGGTAAAAGCGCTCTCGAACAGCAGGTAGCTCGCAAACGCGGCGCCCGACGCGCGATTGCCGCCCACCGCGCCCAGCAGCGTGCGCACCGGGAGCGGCAACTCCCGCAGGTGGCGTGCCGCGATCAGCTCGATGCGCTCGCTCGGCCCGATCGCGAGCACGTCGATGTGACGCCAGCCGCTTTCCGGCTCGACCGTGTGCGGCAGGTGCAGCACCATGCGGTTCACGTGCTCGATGCGCTCGATGTCGGCGCCCAGCGCATCGAGAAACACGCTCGCGAGCACCTGCTGACCGATCTGCGCGAGCGTCGGATAGACGTCGATGTCGGGGCGCGCGGCCGGCACCTCGGGCGCGCTCGCACTGGCGCCGATCACGACGATGCGCTCCGCGCCGAAGTGGATGGCCGGCGAGAGCGGCGCAATCTGCCGGATCGAGCCGTCGCCGAAATATTCGTGATGACCGTCGAGCGCGAGACGCACGGCGGGAAACACATAGGGAATCGCCGCCGAAGCGAGCAGATGCGCGGGCGTGAGCTCGACCATGCGCGCCGTGCGCTGCGCGCGGCGCCACGCGCTGATCGGCTCGCTCGCCTGATAGAACGTGAGATGCCGCCCCGACGAATAGCTGAGCGCCGTCACCGCGAGCGCGTGCAGCAGGCGCTCGTCGAGCATCTGCTCGATGCGGTGGAAATTGAGCGTGCTGCCGAGAAAATGGGCCAGCGGCGCGTTGTCGAACAAGGTGCGCGGCGTGCGCCGCGCCGCGAGACCGAAGGTGGCCCAGCCGAACGCGAGCGCGGCGAGCCAGCGCGCGCCCGCCGCCGCGACGCCGGGCAAGTCGGTCCGATAGACCTGACCGGCGCTCAGGTTGGCCCAGATGTCGACGAGGCGCTGTGCGCCGTGCAGGAAGTGATCGGCATGACTGGCGATGGAGGTGGCGTTGATCGCGCCAGCCGAGGTGCCGCAGATCACCGTGAACGGCATCGCCCGCCGCGCCGGCTCGGCCTGCCCGGCGAGTTCCGCGAGCGCGCGCAGCGCGCCGGCCTGGTAGGCCGCGCGTGCGCCGCCACCCATCATCACGAGCGCGAGCCGCATGATGCCGACGCTCCCCGTTTGCTTCGTCCCGCGGGACGGATTGCCTCCGGCGGCCTGACTTCGACCGCCTTTGACAGCTCTTAGCCGCCTTTAACCGCTACTCGTTGCGCCGGGTAGCGCAACCCTATTCGGGCTGCGCCGGCGGGCGCTTCGCGCCGCGCGCAGCCGTCTTGCCCGTGCCGCCGCCGCTGCTTCCACCGCTGCCGCTACTTCCGCCGCCGCTTCCGCCACTACTCCGTTTGGCCGCCGGCTTCGCGCGCGGCACGGCCGCTTCGGCGGCGGCCTGCGCCGCCTCGGCCGCCGCCGCGGGCTGGGCCATCGCGAACTGCGCGAGCTGGTTGAATTGCGACTGCAGCAGATTCCACCACGCCGAGGCATCGAAGCCGGGCGGCGGCGCGCCTGCCGCATCGGCGCCGGCTGCTTCCGCCGCGCCCGCGGATTCGGCGGCCTGCGCGCGCGCGCGGTTCGGCTCGGGTTCCGGTGCGCTCTGCGCACTCGACGGACTCATCTGCGACTGCGCGAACGCGCCGAACGCGCGCAGCGTGGAAAGCGTCGCGCGCTGCACTTCGAGCGCCTGGATCGCCGACTGCAGCATGCTCAGATTGAGCTTGAGCCACTGCTCGACGGCGCGCAGATCGGTGATGCGTTTATCGAGCTCCTCGATGTTGGTGAGCGGCGTCATCATGTCGGACATCATCGAAAGCGACGGTCCGAGTCCCTGCGCCGCACCGGGCTCGCTGCCGGGGAATGCGCTGCCGAAGGGCGTGAGGCGCATCATCCCCCACATGCGGTCGAGCATCTCGGCGGGCGGAAAGCCGGGAAAGCCCGGGAACGGCGGCACGGAGCCTGCTGATTCGGTCATGCGGATTCTCCCTCGCAAGGTTGGCCGGCCACGCCGGTCGGCCAGGATAGATAGCCGGTTTGGGCGGGCCCAGGATGAGTGGCTTGCGGCTCGCCGCGACATGCCGTGTCCCGCCGCAGGCCGCGCGCAAGCGCAGATGATTACGCTTCGATCATACCGCGCAGGTTGGTCATGAGCGATCACCGGCGATCACAGACGGTGGCACGCGCATGCGGTCACAGGCGCGCGTGCAGCACGCGCCGCCCCGCTCCCATCAGAACGGATCGCCGCCCGGAAATTCCGGCGCGCGCCGCTCGCGCAGCGACTTCACGCCCTCGTGCACGTCGGGTCCGGCAAAGCCCATGAATTCGAGCGCCAGCGACGTATCGAAATTCGGCCCCGCCTGACGCAGCCAGTTGTTGAGCGCGTACTTGGTCCAGCGCAGCGCGGTCTGCGAGCCGTTCGCGAGACGCTTCGCGACTTCGAACGCCTTGGGCAGCAGGTCGTTCTCGTCCACGGCGAGCGAGACGAGGCCGATGCGCTCGGCCTCCTCGCCGCTCACGGGCTCGCACAGCAGCAGGTAATACTTCGCCTTCGCCATGCCGCACAGGAGCGGCCAGACGATCGCCGCGTGATCGCCCGCCGCGACGCCGAGGCGCGTGTGCCCGTCGATGATGCGCGCCGACTTCGCCGCGATGGAAATGTCGGCGAGCAGGCCCGCCACGAGCCCCGCGCCCACCGCCGGACCGTGCATCGCCGAAACGATGGGCTTGCCGCAGTTGATCACGTTGTAGACGAGGTCGCGCGCCTCGCGCCAGACGCGCGCGCGCACGTCGAAGTGCGTGGCCATGTCCTCGACGAGCGCGAGGTCGCCGCCCGCCGAAAAGCCCTTGCCCTCGCCGCGGATCACGGCCACGCGCGCGTCGGGATCGCGGTCCACGTCGCGCCAGATCTCGGCGAGCTCGCGGTGCATGTTCGCGTCGGCGGTGGCGAGGCTGCTCTTGTTGGCGCCCTCGCCGCTCATCACGATCTCGACGATGCCGTGCTCGTGCCGCCGCACGCGCAGGGCTTGATAGTGGGCGTAAAACGGATCGTTCATGGGCGGCTCCTCAATTGCTTCGGATTGCAGATCATTGGACAAAACATCGGCACAGCATCAATGCGGCTGGTAGACCCATTTACCGTCCTGGATCTCGACCATCACGCGCGCACGCGCGTCGAGTCCCAGGTGGTCGGTGGCGCTCATGTTGACGATGCCGTTGGTGGTGTGCAGCTCGCGCGTCGACTCGATGGCGTCGCGCAGTGCGTGACGAAACGCCGGGGTGCCCGGCGCCGCCGACTTGAGCGCAACCGGAATCGCGCTGCCAAGCAGGAGGCCCGCGTCCCACGTATAGGCGCCGAACGCCGACACGGACCCGGCGCCGTAACGTGCTTCGTAGCGCGAAATATAGTCGAGCGCGAGGCGCCGCTCAGGCTCCCCCTCGGGCAGTTGCGAGGCCACGAGCACGGGGCTCGCGGGCAGGAAGGTGCCGTTGCAGTCGGCGCCGCACACGCGCAGGAAGTCGCGGTTGCCCACGCCGTGGTTGTGATAGATGAGGCCCTTGTAGCCGCGCTCCTTGAGCGCCTTGGGCGGCAGCGCGGCGGGCGTGCCGGCCGCGCCCACCACCACGGCGTCGGGCTTCGCGGCGACGATCTTCAGCGCCTGGCCCGTCACGCTGGGATCGGTGCGATTGAAGCGCTCGCTCGCGACGATCTTGATGCCGCGCGCCTGCGCGGCCTTCGCGACTTCGGCGTAGAAGGCTTCGCCGAGCGCGTCGGCCTGGCCGATATAGGCGATGGTCTTCACGTTGTGCGCGGCCGCGTGCTCGGCGATCGCGCTCGCCATCATCGCGTCGGTCTGCGGCGTCTTGAACATCCAGTGGCGCTTGTCGTCCACGGGCTCGATGATTTTCGCCGACGACGCCAGCGAGATCGTAGGCGTCTCGCCCTGCGCGATCACGTCGAGCATCGCGAGCGTGTTCGGCGTGATCGACGAGCCGATGATGGCGTCCACGTGCTGCTCGTCGATCAGCTTTCTCGTGTCCTGCACGGCCTGGGTGGTGTCGGAGGCGTCGTCGAGCACGATGTACTGGACCTGCTGACCGGCGATCTGCGTGGGCAGCATGGCCGCGGTGTCGCGCGCCGGAATGCCGAGCGATGCGGCCGGGCCCGTGAGCGAAAGCACGAGGCCGATCTTGATCTGCGCGAGCGCGAAGGTGGGCGCCAGAAGGCCGGCGAATGCCGCGCACGGAGCGGCCAGCCGGGAGGTGAGCGAGGAAGCAAAGCGGCGTGGGCGGAAGGACTTCACGGTGTCTCCTGTCGATTGGTATGTCGAGCGTATTCTGCGTACGGCTTCGAATGCGGCCCGTGCCTCATGAATGCGCATGACGCGCGGGCCGCTTGCGCGAGACAGGCCGCCCGGGGAGGCACGCACGCGCGTTCGCCAGTGTAGCCGCACGCAGCGTGGGCGGCATCCGGCGAAACCCTTTCGGATACTTGAGAGCGGGAGACTCGCGACCTCGCGTCGTCAGGGCCGCGTGAGCGTGAACATGGCAGTGAACGACAGCGCCGCGCGCGGCTGCGCCAGCGTGCTCATCACCGCGTGCGTCACTGAGCGTTCGGGCCCGGCGCCACGGCCTGATCGATCGCGCCGAAGATCGAGTGGCCCGCTTCGTCGAGCATCTCGATCTTCACGCTGTCGCCGAACTTCATGAACCCGGTGCGGGCCTCGCCGTGCTCGATCGTCTCGAGGCAGCGCTTCTCGGCGATGCAGCAGTAGCCGCGCTTCGCGTCCTTGTTCGAGACCGTGCCCGACCCGACGATCGCGCCCGCGCGCAGATTGCGCGTCTTCGCGGCATGCGCGATCAACTGGCCGAAGTGGAACACCATGTCGGTGCCCGCATCGGGCTGGCCGACTTTCTTGCCGTTCCAGTACACGAGCATCGGCAGATGCACGCGCCCCTCGCGCCAGTGCTCGCCGAGCTCGTCGGGCGTCACGACGACGGGCGCGAACGAGGTGGCCGGCTTGCTCTGGAAGAAGCCGAAGCCCTTCGCGAGCTCGGCGGGAATGAGGTTGCGCAGCGAGACATCGTTCACGAGCGCGACGAGCCGCACCGCCTTGAGCGCGTCCTCGGCGCTCGCGCCCATCGGCACGTCGCTGGTGATCACGGCGACTTCGGCCTCGAAGTCGATGCCCCAGGCCTCCGATGCGCACACGATGTCGTCGGTCGGGCCGATGAAGTCATCGCTGCCGCCCTGGTACATGAGCGGATCGGTCCAGAACTCGGGCGGCATCTCGGCGCCGCGCGCGCGCCGCACGAGCTCGACGTGATTCACATAGGACGAGCCGTCCGCCCACTGGTAGGCGCGCGGCAGCGGCGCCATGCACGCGCTGGCGTCGAAGCTGAAGGCGTTGCGCGCGCGGCCATGGTTGAGCGTGTCGTAGAGATCGAGCAGTTGCGGCGCGTAGAAGCGCCAGTCGTCGAGCACGCGCTGCAGCGTGGGCGCGATGGCGTCGGCAATGGCGGCGCTGCGCAGGTCGCGGGAAACGACGATCAGCTGACCGTCGCGGGTGCCGTCCTTCAGCGTGGCGAGTTTCATGGAGTGGGGCGTGGATGACGATAGAGGAAATGTATTCTACGATGGTGAATCGGCGCGGCCCAAGGAGACGACGCGCCGGGCGCCGACCACCGAACCAGGAACGCCGAACCCCGAACGCCGACTTTCGAACGCCAGGACCTGCACGACTTCATGCCGCCATCCCGACCCGCCCGCCCTGCCGCTACTCAGGCCACCGTGGCCACGTCCGCCGCCCGCGACACCGAGGACCCCGCCGACCTCGACGACGCCCACGAATCCCACGATGCCGCCGATTCCGCCGACTCCGGCGAAGAGAAACTGCGCTCGGGCATCCAGTCGATCGAAGTGGGCTTCCGGCTGCTCGAAGTGCTGACGAACGAGCCGCGCGCGATGATGCTGCGCGATCTCGCCCAGCGCGCGGGCATGAGCCCGGCGAAGGCGCACCGCTACCTCGTGAGCTTCATGCGCCTCGGCATGGTCGCGCAGGATGCGCTCTCGGGCCGCTACGAACTGGGCGGCTTCGCGCTCCAGCTCGGGCTCGCGCGCCTCGCGCGCGTGGACGGCGTGAAGCTCGCGCGCATCGCGCTCGCCGAGTTGCGCGACGCACTCGACATCACCGTGGGCATCGCCGTATGGGGCAACCAGGGGCCGACCGTCGTCCACTGGATGGAGTCGAGCCATCCGGCCAAGGCCGCGCTCAAGCTCGGCGACGTCATGCCGATGCTCAGCTCCGCCACGGGCCTGCTGTTCGCCGCTTACCTGCCGCGCAGCAAGACCGGGCCGATGATCGAGCGCGAGCTCGGCAGCGCGCAGCACTATTCATCGGGCGCGACGCCGCGCTCGACCGAGGAGCTCGAGCGCGCGCTCGCCGAGGTCCGCGAGCATGGCGCGGCACGCGTGGAAGGCATGTTGCTGCCGACCATCCACGCGTTCTGCACGCCGGTCTTCGACTCGACGGGCGATCTCGCGCTCGGGCTCATCGCGCTCGGCCATGAAGGCGCGTTCGATATCGCCTGGAACGGCGCCGTCGATTGCGCGCTGCGCGCCTGTGCGCAGAAGCTTTCGTATGAATTGGGGTACAGCCCCGTTGAACGCTGACCGGTTGCAACGGTCGAGGCTTTCTACAGCCCATGCGCGTCTCGTGTCACAGTAGCTGCATCCCACGCGCTGGCGCCCTGAGTCCTTTTTGAGCCCGATGTCCACTTCCGCCGCCGACCGTCAAGCCGATCGCGCCCGCCCCGCACCGCCGCGCCGCCGCACACGCGCGTGGCGCTGGGTGGCCGTGTTCGTCGCCGTGACCGCGCTGCACTGGCTCGCGGCGGAATGGTTCGAACGCCATCACGGCGCGCCGCCGCCGCTCGCGCCAGTGCGCGTGCCCGTGCAGGTGGCCCTGCTCAAGCCCGAGCGCATCGAGCAGCAGGCGCGGCCCGCCGCGCCCGCGCCGGCAAAGCCGAAGCCCGCGGCATCCGCGAGGCCGAAGCGCGCGCCGAGCGCGCCTCACACGCTGCAGGCCGTCGCGCCGCCCGCGCCGCATCCGAAGGCGCCCGCCGCGCCTGAAGCACCGCAGGCCGCATCGGCTGCGGCCCCGCAGAGCGCATCGGCAGCCACCGCGAGCGGCGCGACCGGAACAAGCGGCGCGGCTGCCGCGCCAGGCAACGGCAGCAATCCGTCCGCGCAGGCCCAGCAGGCCTCGCATGGCGTGAAATTCTCGGTGCCGCCTTCGGGCGAGCTCCAGTACGACACGTTCTTCAACGGCGCGCGCAATCAGCCGGGCACGATCCACTGGAAGAGTGACGGCAAGCGCTACGAGATGGTGGTGTCGATACCGCTGCCCTTCGTCGGCACATTCAGCTGGACGAGCCGCGGCCACGTGGATGCGTTCGGCCTCGCGCCGGACCAGTACATCGAACAGCGCGGCCGCCGTCCCGCGGACTTCACGATCTTCAACCGCAATGAGAAGCAGATCGTTTTCACGCGCACGCCGAATTCGCTCGCGCTGCCCGACGGCGCGCAGGACCGCTTCAGCATGGTGATGCAGCTCGCGAGTCTCGTGCGCGGCGACCCCGACGCCTACAAGCCCGGCGTTACGCGCGAGTTCTATGTCGCCGACAACGACAGCGGCGAGACCTGGCCCATCACCACCATCGGCGACGAAATGGTGAGCACGGACCACGGCTTCGTGACGGCGCGCCACTTCATGCGGCTGCCGCGCCGCGAAGGCGACAAGCGCCGCATCGACGTGTGGCTCGCGCCCTCGCTCGGCTGGCTCCCGGTGCGGCTCGTGCAGACCGAACCGAACGGCACCCAGGTCGAATTATTGTGGCGCGGCGCGCTTAGCGTGCCGACGGCATCGAACGATATGAGCGATGCCGCGCCGGGCGCGAGCGGTGCGGAAAGCGGTGTCGCGAACGGCGCGGCAAACGATGCGACGAATCATGCTGCGAGCGCAGCGACGCAGGGGGCGCCGATGGGCGCCGCGACGTCCTCGCCCTCGCCGCAAGGAGCGGCACCGGCCACCACGAACGCGACGCCGGCCGATGCGAACGGCGCCACGACGCCGGCGCCGTCACCGTCCGAGGCGCCTTCGCCCACGTCGCCGCCGGCGACACAGTCGGCGCCGCCATCAGCGCCACAAACGGAACCGCAACCGGCACCTCAAATGCCATCGCAACCGTCGACGCCCGACGCATCGCCAGCACCTCCCGCCGACGCGCCAATGCACCCCTGAGCGGCCTGCCCCACACAAGCGCGCAACAAAGTCGCTCACGGGGCGACGATGCCGGCCGTTCTGTCCACACGTTTGCGTGAAATAGCGCATACTGAAAATCATCGAAGCGCCCCGCATCGAATGCACGCGAGGTCGACCAACACGAACCTACGAATCCACTGACGAAAAGCTTCGAACGCATCCGCCCGCGCGCCCCACACACGACAACCGCGCCCAGGCGGCCAGGCAGCACATGACGATGCAACACGCGATGCAACACGGATAGCGCCATGAACGTGGCCGCCCTCGCATCAGCGCAGCCTTCGGGCGCGCCATTTGCGCTACGGTAGTGACGTTCACGCAGGAACTCGCAATCGCCTGAACTCCCGAGCCGAAGGTCAAGGAGGAACGCATGCAAGCGACTGTCAACGGCATCGATACGCGCTACGTCTTCGAAGACCGCAGCGGCGGTCCCGTGCTGACCTTCATTCATCAGCTCGGCGGCGACCTCACCGTGTGGGACACCCTCGCGGGACATTTCCGGCATCGCTATAGCGTGCTGCGCTACGACGTGCGCGGCCATGGAGCGAGCGCCGTCTCGCGCGCCGCGTTCGGCTTTCGCGAACTCGCCGCCGATCTCGCCGCGCTGCTCGACGCGCAAGGCATCGAAACGACCCATCTCGTTGGCATGTCGATGGGCGGCATGATCGCGCAGCAGTTCGCGCTCGACCATGCAATGCCCGATGCAACCTCCGACACGACAGACCCAACAACGGGCACGAACTCACGCGCACGTACGCTCACGCTCTGCGATACCGCGAGCCGCACGCCGCCCGAGGCACGCGCGGCATGGAACGAACGTGCCGCGCTGGTTCGCAGCGAAGGTCTCGCGGCGCTCGCCGATACGACGATCGCGCGCTGGCTGACCGCCGGCTTTCGTCTAACACATCGCGATACGGCCGCACAAATATGTGACGTTTTATTACGGACGCCTGCAGAAGGTTATGCACGCGCATGCGAAGCGCTGCGCGATTTCGACGTTCACGAACGACTCGCGCAGTTGCGCGTACCCACGCTCGCCGTGGCCGGACGCCATGACACCGGCACGCCGCCTGCGTTGACGGAAGCACTGGCGCAAGCGATACCGGGCGCGCGCTATGAATTGCTCGATGCCGCGCATCTGGCCCCGGTAGAAGAATCTCACAGTTTCGCAGCCCTGCTTGAAACGTTTCTTGGGCAGTATGTCTAAATGTTGCACCCGGTTTGTTGCACCCTTAAAAGAAGGAGAAAAGCGTTAATAGGGAAGGCATTCGGATAAAGAGGTGATGTGGGACCCACCCCTTGAATTCCAGAACGAACGCTCCATGTATCGGTACAAGCAGTGAGGGAGCACAGGAAAAAGGAGTGTCGCCATGCAAATGATCTACAACAGTCCCAACTATTGCGTCGTCGAGTTTCCCCCGCAGGATGGCCACGTCGCCATGTGCTCGGGAGGCTACGAGATCGTCGATAAAAATGCGCGGCGTGAAATCTTCATCGACGGCGCGATGGCGGCACGTTTTCGCGAAGACGTGCAGAAGCTGATGGACGAAGAGCAGTCGCTGGACGAGGTGGACGAATTCCTCGGACAGTTCGACAGCCTCATGCAACAACCCGTAGTGCTTCATTGACGCGCGCGACTGATGCTGTCCGGCACACACTGCAATTGAAGTGCTCACGCCGGCGGTCAGCGAGCAGTCAAGCAGACGGCGCACACGCTCAGGTAATACATAGACAACACCCAGCGCCCTCACCGCTACACAGGCAACACCCCACTCAGGGAACCCCGTCCGGCCGCAAGCCGCGCGGGGTTTTCTTTTTTGGGGCTGTCCGCAGCCGCGATTGCTGGCGTTGCGCTGCCGCTGTACGGCCATCGCACGGTCCAGCGGCGCGCCAGCGAAGCGCTCCGGCTGCCGTTACAATGATGGGTTTCCCAGTCCAACCGGCGCTTTTGCCCGCCCGCCATCCATGAACCAGCCTGCCGAACACGCTTCGCGCCCCATCGGGGCCGCCCCGGGGGCCACCCCGTACACGCGCGGCGCCGCGCTGCCCGCCCTGCTCGCTTCGCGCATCCTGATCCTCGACGGCGCGATGGGCACGATGATCCAGCGCTACAAGCTCGATGAAGCCGCCTACCGCGGCGAGCGCTTCAAGGACTATCCGCGAGACATCAAGGGCAACAACGAGCTGCTCTCGATCACGCAGCCGCAGATCATCAGCGAGATCCACGAGCAGTATCTCGCCGCGGGCGCGGACATCATCGAGACCAACACGTTCGGCGCGACCACGGTGGCGCAGGACGACTACGGCATGGGCGAGCTCGCCGTCGAGATGAACCTCGAATCGGCGAAGCTCGCGCGCGCCGCGTGCGACAAATACTCGACGCCGGACAAGCCGCGCTTCGTCGCGGGCGCCATCGGACCGACGCCGAAGACCGCGAGCATCTCGCCCGACGTCAACGATCCGGGCGCGCGCAACGTCACCTTCGAAGAGCTGCGCGCCGCGTACTACGAGCAGGCGAAGGCGCTCATGGACGGCGGCTGCGACCTGTTCCTCGTCGAGACGATCTTCGACACGCTCAACGCCAAGGCCGCGCTGTTCGCACTCGATCAGTTGTTCGAAGATTCGGGCGAGAACCTGCCCATCATGATCTCGGGCACCGTCACCGACGCCTCGGGCCGCATTCTCTCGGGGCAGACCGTCGAGGCATTCTGGAATTCGCTGCGCCATGCGAAGCCGCTCACGTTCGGCCTGAACTGCGCGCTAGGCGCGGCGCTCATGCGCCCGTACATCGCCGAGCTCGCGAAGCTGTGCGACACCTGGGTGTCGTGCTATCCGAACGCGGGGCTGCCGAACCCGATGAGCGACACCGGCTTCGACGAAACGCCGGCGGATACCTCGGCGCTCCTCAAGGAATTCGCCTCGGCCGGCCTCGTGAACGTCGCGGGCGGCTGCTGCGGCACGACGCCCGAGCATATCGCCGCGATCGCGAAGGCGCTCGCCGAAATCAAGCCGCGCCGCTGGCCCGGGCAGTATCGCGACGCTGCATGATGCCGAGGCCAGGCAGCGACGCTGGCCGTCCGGCCAGGTGACGCCGGTTTCGCCCGAGGCACACAATAGGCGCGTAATGATTGCTGGCGGAGAATGACCTTGCTGCGCGCCGTTGACGGAAATCCAGACATGATTGCCATCTCGAAACTCACGATCGCCGGATACAAATCCATACGCGACTTGCGCGAGTTCGAGTTGCGTGATCTGAACGTGCTGATCGGCGCGAACGGCTCGGGAAAGTCGAACTTCATCGGCTTTTTCCGGATGCTGGCGGAGATCTATGGCCAGCGGCTTCAGGCCTACGTGCAGAAGCAAGGCGGCCCCGATGCGCTGCTGCATTACGGGCGCAAGCGCACGTCGCGAATCGAAGGGCTGTTGAGCTTCGGCCAGCATGCCGGCCCGTACTTCTTCGAGCTCGAACCCACGGCGGACAATCGCCTCATATTCGATACAGAGCTCGTGGGCCTCGGTGTAGACCCGGGCCCGGGCCATCGCGGCGCCTCGGAGTCATGGATACCCGATGCAGGAAAAATGTTCGATACATGGCGCGAGGCCGGAAGGGGCATCGACCCCGGCACGCAAGAACGTCTTCTCGCCATGCTTCCGCCGATCGATCGCCTGCGCGTCTACCACTTCCACGACACGAGCGAATCGGCGCTCGTCAAGCAGGTCCACGCGACGAATGACAATCTGCGCCTGAAAAGCGACGCGTCCAATCTCGCACCGTTTCTGCGCATGCTGCGCGAACACCACAATGGCTACTACCGCGCCATCGTGGATTCCATCCGGCTTGTTGCGCCCTTCTTCGACGACTTCGTCTATCGCGAGGGCAACCCCGCGACCGTCGAACTCGAATGGACCGAGAAAGGCGACCCGGACACGCCGTTCAAGGCTCACGTGCTCTCGGACGGCACGCTGCGGTTCATCTGTCTTGCCACGCTCCTGCAACAGCCCGCCGAACTGATGCCGCCCGTCGTCCTGCTCGACGAGCCGGAACTCGGCCTGCATCCGTTCGCGATCAACGTGCTCGCCGACCTGTTCAAGCTCGCTGCGGAGCAAACGCAGTTGATCGTCGCAACGCAATCGGCCCCGTTGCTCAGTTGCCTCGAGCCGGAAGACGTGATCGTCGTCGATCGAAAGGACAACGCATCGACCTTCCGGCGCCTGAGCGAAGCAGAACTCCACACGTGGCTCAACGACTACTCGCCCGGCGAACTGTGGGAAATGAACGTGCTCGGCGGGAGGCCCGCATAATGGTCGATCTGGTCATTCTGGGCGAGGGGCAGACCGAGGAGGTCTTCGTTCGCGAGGTACTGGCTCCCGAGTTTGAAGCACTACTATTCTCGGACGTGCGCAGATTCGGGGAAGTCACGCCTCAGTGGATCGACTTCGAACATGAGCTCGAACGCATTCGGGCCGACTTCGAAACGCCCGAGCATATCAACGACTCGCCGTTCACCGCGCCGTCGAAGCGGCTGACGAACCTGCTCACGCCGACGTACCAGAAAACAAGGCACGGCCCCGTCATCGCCAAACGAATCGGCCTTGCCACCCTGCGCGCCGCCTGCCCGCATTTTGGCGCCTGGATCCGCAAGCTGACGGCCCTGCAACCCCTTTGATCGCACCTCAACGACCATGACTGACCATACCCTGCGACTCTCCGGCCTCGAGCCCTTCAACGTGAACGAAGGAACGCTCTTCATCAACGTCGGCGAGCGCACCAACGTGACCGGCTCGAAAGCCTTCGCGCGCATGATCCTCAACGGCCAGTTCGACGAGGCGCTCGCGGTCGCGCGCCAGCAGGTCGAGAACGGCGCGCAGGTCATCGACGTCAACATGGACGAAGCGATGCTCGACTCGAAGGCGGCGATGGTGCGCTTCATGAACCTGATCGCCTCCGAGCCCGACATCGCGCGCGTGCCGATCATGATCGACTCGTCGAAGTGGGACGTGATTGAAGCGGGCCTGCAGTGCGTGCAGGGCAAGGCCATCGTCAACTCGATCTCGCTCAAGGAAGGCAAGGAGCAGTTCGTCCATCACGCGAAGCTCATTCGCCGCTACGGCGCGGCGAGCGTCGTGATGGCCTTCGACGAGCAGGGCCAGGCCGACACGTTCGCGCGCAAGACCCAGATCTGCAAGCGCTCGTACGACATCCTCGTAAACGAAGTGGGTTTCGCGCCCGAAGACATCATCTTCGATCCGAACATCTTCGCGGTGGCGACCGGCATCGAGGAGCACAACAACTACGCGGTGGACTTCATCGAGGCCACGCGCTGGATCAAGAAGAATCTGCCCTACGCGAAGATCAGCGGCGGCGTCTCGAACGTCTCGTTCTCGTTCCGCGGCAACGACCCGGTGCGCGAAGCGATTCACACGGTGTTCCTCTACTACGCCATTCAGGCGGGCATGGACATGGGCATCGTGAACGCGGGCCAGCTTGGCGTCTACGCCGACCTCGACGCCGAGCTGCGCGATCGCGTGGAAGACGTGGTGCTCAACCGCCGCCCCGACGCGACCGACCGTCTGCTCGAAATCGCCGACAAGTTCAAGACCGGCGCCGCGAAGAAGGAAGAGAACCTCGAGTGGCGCAATCAGGAAGTCGAGAAGCGTCTCGCGCACGCGCTCGTGCATGGCATCACGAATTTCATTGTCGAGGACACCGAAGAAGCGCGCCAGAAGATCATGGGCGGCGGCGGCCGCCCGATCAACGTGATCGAAGGCCCGCTCATGGACGGCATGAACATCGTCGGCGACCTGTTCGGCCAGGGCAAGATGTTCCTGCCGCAGGTCGTGAAGTCGGCGCGCGTGATGAAGCAAGCCGTGGCGCACCTGATTCCGTTCATCGAGGAAGAAAAGCGCCGGCTCGCCGAAGCGGGCGGCGACGTGCGCGCGAAGGGCAAGATCGTCATCGCGACGGTGAAGGGCGACGTGCACGACATCGGCAAGAACATCGTCTCGGTGGTGCTCCAGTGCAATAACTTCGAAGTGGTCAACATGGGCGTGATGGTCCCGTGCAACGAGATTCTCGCGAAGGCGAAGGTCGAGGGCGCGGATATCGTCGGCCTCTCGGGGCTCATTACGCCCTCGCTAGAGGAAATGGCCTACGTGGCGAGCGAAATGCAGCGCGACGACTATTTCCGCGTGAAGAAGATTCCGCTCCTGATCGGCGGCGCGACCACGTCGCGCGTGCATACGGCCGTGAAGATCGCGCCGCATTACGAAGGGCCGGTGGTGTACGTGCCGGACGCGTCGCGTTCGGTTTCGGTCGCATCGAGCCTGCTTTCGGACGAAGGCGCGACGAAGTACCTCGACGAACTGAAGAGCGACTACGACCGCATCCGCGACCAGCACGCCAACAAGAAGGCGCAGCCGATGGTCACGCTCGAAGAAGCGCGCGCGAACAAGACGAAGATCGACTGGGCGAACTTCCAGCCCGTGAAGCCGAAGTTCCTCGGTCGCCGCGTGTTCAAGAACTTCGATCTCAACGAGCTCGCGAATTACATCGACTGGGGCCCGTTCTTCCAGACCTGGGACCTCGCGGGTCCGTATCCGCAGATTCTCAACGACGAGATCGTGGGCGAGTCGGCGCGCCGCGTGTTCTCCGACGCGAAGTCGATGCTTTCGCGCCTGATTCAGGGGCGCTGGCTCCAGGCCAACGGCGTGATCGCGCTGCTGCCCGCGAACACCGTCAACGACGACGACATCGAGATCTACACCGACGAGTCGCGCACCGAAGTCGCGCTCACGTGGCGCAATCTGCGCCAGCAGTCGGTGCGTCCCGTGGTCGACGGCGTGATGCGCCCGAACCGCTCGCTCGCTGACTTCATCGCGCCGAAGGAGTCGGGCGTGGCCGACTATATCGGCATGTTCGCGGTCACGGCCGGTATCGGCGTCGACGTGAAGGAAGCGCAGTTCCAGAAGGATCTCGACGACTACAGCGCGATCATGCTCAAGGCGCTCGCGGACCGCTTCGCGGAAGCGTTCGCCGAGGCCATGCACGCGCGCGTGCGCCGCGACCTGTGGGGCTACGCGGCCAACGAGACGCTCGACAACGACGCGCTGATCGCCGAGAAGTACGTGGGCATTCGCCCGGCGCCGGGCTATCCGGCCTGCCCGGACCACCTCGTGAAGCGCGACATGTTCGAGTTCCTGCAGGCGAACGAGGTGGGCATGAGCGTGACGGAATCGCTCGCGATGCTGCCGGCGGCGAGCGTTTCGGGTTTCTATCTCGCGCATCCGGACAGCACCTACTTCACGCTGGGCAAGATCGGCCAGGACCAGCTCGCCGACTTCGCACGCCGCATGGCGCTGTCCGACCAGGACGCGCGGCGCGCGCTCGCGCCGCTGCTCTAAAGACGCCGGCGGGGCGTTTCGGTGCGCCCCGGTTGCCCCCCTTTAACGCGGAAGGCGGCTTGCAACGGCCCGCGGCAACCATCATCGGCGTGGCCCGACATACGGAAACCGATAGCCTGAATATTTCGCGCACGCGAATTCTCGGCTTTTTTTCGGCTTTGTAAGATGGCCGCGCAGCACCCAAAGCCCAACGCGGCATGCATCATCCGGCGCCGCGCCGGCTCGTTCATCAGCAAGTCCTTAATAACACCGTTGCCCGGAGATATCGTATGAAGAAGCTGATGTTGATGTTGACCGCCTTCGGCGTCGCGGCGCTCGCACAGCCGTCGTTTGCCCAGCCGGCGTCCCAGCCAGCCGTCGTCCATCAGGAAGCGAGCGCCGCAACGTCGTATTCGGCCCCCACGCAGAAACACGTGAAAAAGCCGAAGAAAAAGAAGGTAAAGAAGGGCGCCGCATCGGCTTCCTCGACGGCCGAGCCGGCCGCCGCGAGCCAGTAAGCTGCGCGCCGACGCGCGCCGCAAGCCGCGTAGAAACGTAAGCACCAAAGCAAAGAGCCCGTACAGTTCGCTGTACGGGCTCTTTGCTTTCGGGATCCGAGGCCAAGGCGCCTTGCGCCAAGGCACGCCTGCCGCGCAGAGGCCGCGCGACAACGCGCACAGCCCTGCTCCACTACCGCTCAAACACCCCAGAGGACGTCGTTGTCTTCCTTCTTCGCCGCGCGCAGCATGTCGAGGAACGGAAATGCGCGTTGCGCGAGGCCCGGAGGCAGTTCGTGATGCTCGTGGCCTTCCTCGCCTTCGTGGAAATGACCTTCGTGCTCGGCGCGTTCTTTCTTGTCGGTGGCGATGGCCGCTTCGAGCTTGCCGATGGCCGTCTCGAGCTCGTCATGGGTAATGACGCCGCGCGGACCGAGCCGTTTGCCGATGATGCCGAGGAGGTACTGAGCCAGGTTTTCCAGCATCGTCACGTCGGGCGACGCATGACATTTGAATGTAACCAGCATGTCTGTTTCCCTTTCTGTTTTTTTGAGGTCCGCCTTGATTCTCCGAACCCGCTGCGCGCCGTTGCAGCATGGGCTGCAAATGACGGGGCGCGAGCGGCAAGGCGCGGCTGGAGAAGCCCAACCCGGCAAGGCGTCGGGCGCCGCAATGCGGCGTCCCCCTGCCGGGCTTCTCATTTCACATATTAGCACCTGCTAAAATCCGTCTGGACGGAATTACCCGCAGGGCGCGGCCGCGCGCCGAAGTGAGCGAAAAGCGGCGCAAAATGCGATGCCGACGTCCCGGCGCCCGCCTTGCGCGCCGCTACGGCCGGCCTGGTTGCCCCGCCTGTCCCCCCGGTGAAAGGCGCGATCACGAGAAAGGCGCAAGCACGACGGCGGCCACGCCAGCCATGCCATCGCGGCGGCCAGCCCCGCACCCCATTACCCGCACAGGACCTGCAACAAGCATGCTGCCCGCACAGAAACTCACCCTGGAGACCTTGCTCGCCGACGCCGTCGCCCAGGTGGCCAAAGCCACCGAAGGCGCCACCGAGGCTGCATTCGTCATTCCCGCCATCGCGCTCGAGCGCCCGAAGGTCGCCGCGCACGGCGACGTCGCCTGCAACGTGGCGATGCAGCTCGCCAAGCCGCTGCGCACCAATCCGCGCGCGCTGGCCCAGCAGATCGTCGATGCCGTGAAGACGCTGCCCGCGGCGGCCGGCCTGATCGCCGATGCCGAAGTGGCCGGCCCCGGCTTCATCAACCTGCGCCTCACCGCCGACGCGAAGCGCGCCGTGCTGAACGCCGTGTTCGCCGAAGGCGCCGCGTTCGGCCAGTCGAAGCGCGACGCCGGCAAGCATGTGCTCGTGGAGTTCGTCTCGGCCAACCCCACGGGCCCGCTGCACGTCGGCCACGGCCGCCAGGCCGCGCTCGGCGACGCCATCTCGAACGTGCTCGCCTCGCAGGGCTACGACGTGCACCGCGAGTTCTACTACAACGACGCGGGCGTGCAGATCGGCAACCTCGCGATCTCCACCCAGGCGCGCGCGCGGGGCCTGAAGCCCGGCGACGCCGGCTGGCCCGAAGCGGCCTATAACGGCGAATACATCGCCGACATCGCACGCGACTATCTCGCGGGCGAAACGGTGGGCGCGAAGGACGGCGAGCCCGTGAAGGGCGCGCAGGACCCCGAGGACCTCGAAGCGATCCGCCGCTTCGCCGTGGCCTATCTGCGCCACGAGCAGGATCTCGACCTCCAGGCGTTCGGCGTGAAGTTCGACCGCTACTACCTCGAATCGTCGCTGTACACGGAAGGCCGCGTCGAGAAGACCGTCGAGGCGCTCATCGCCTCGGGCCAGACCTACGAGCAGGACGGCGCGCTGTGGCTCAAGACCACCGACTACGGCGACGACAAGGACCGCGTGATGCGCAAGTCCGACGGCACCTACACGTACTTCCTGCCCGACGTCGCCTATCACGTGACCAAGTGGGAGCGCGGCTTCACCAAGGTCATCAACATCCAGGGCTCGGACCACCACGGCACCATCGCGCGCGTGCGCGCGGGCCTGCAGGCGCTCGGCGTGGGCATTCCGAAGGGCTACCCCGACTACGTGCTGCACAAGATGGTCACGGTGATGCGCGACGGCCAGGAAGTGAAGATCTCCAAGCGCGCGGGCAGCTACGTAACCGTGCGCGACCTGATCGAATGGTCGGGCGGCGCGAATCCGGGCAGCGAAGTCGCGCCCGATCTGCTCGACGAAGCGACCATCCGCCGCGGCCGCGACGCCGTGCGCTTTTTCCTCATCTCGCGCAAGGCCGACACCGAGTTCGTGTTCGACATCGACCTCGCGCTGAAGGAAAACGACGAAAACCCCGTCTATTACGTGCAGTACGCGCACGCGCGCATCTCGTCGATTCTCGGCGACTGGCAGGGCAAGCACGGCGGCAAGCTGGCCGCGCTGCCCAAGGTCGATCTCAAGCCGCTCGATAGCGAGCGCGCGCTCGCGCTGATCGCGAAGCTGGCCGAGTTCCCCGACATGCTCACGCATGCGGCCACCGAACTCGCGCCGCACGCCGTGGCGTTCTACCTGCGCGAACTCGCGGCTGAGTTTCACTCGTTCTACAATGCCGAACGCGTTCTCGTCGACGATGCGGCCGTGCGCGACGCGCGCGTGGCGCTCCTCGCGGCCACGCGCCAGGTGCTCGCGAACGGCCTCGCGGTGATCGGCGTCTCGGCGCCGGAGCGCATGTGACGCGCAGGTAGCACGATTCGCGAAGCGACATGTTTGGGGCGCGTCCGCGTGCGGAACGCGCCGTTCCAGGATTCTCTTGTTTGCAGGTGATTCAGACGATGGCAAAACCGCGCCGCACTACAAAGCAACAATCGAAACAGTCCGGGGGTACCTTTCTCGGTGTCGTGCTGGGCCTGATTGTCGGTCTCGCGATCGCGGTGGTCGTGGCGCTCTACATCACGCGCTCGCCCACGCCGTTCGTCTCGAAGGTCGCGCCACCCGCGGCCTCCGACGCCAGCCAGAGCGAGCAATACGATCCGAACCGCGTGCTGCAGGGCAAGACGCCGGGCCAGCCGGTGCCGCCGCAGGCCGCGCAAAGCACGCCGCCGAACACGGCGCCGGGCCAGACCACGAACCAGTCGCAGTCCTCGGGCATGCTGGAAGAGCCGCAGATCGTAGAAGTGCCGCCGGCGGGCTCCACCGACAACGGCACGGGCAATGCCGCCAATAACGCGACCGGCAACAACGCCAGCGCCAATAACGGCGTCGCGGTCGCGCCCCGGCCCTCGACCGGCAACAGCGCCACGGCCGCAGCGCCGAAGCCGCAGGCGCCGAGCGCCCCCGCGCAGCAGCTCGCCAACAACCAGCCGCAGAAGGCGCCCAACGCCATCCCCGCGCCTAGCGCGAGCAGCCTCAAGCCCGCGCAGCCCGGCGCGCCCTCGGCCGCCGAAGCCAACACGGGCTACTTCCTGCAGGTGGGCGCGTACAAAACCTCGGCCGACGCCGAGCAGCAGCGCGCGCGTCTCGCGTTCCAGGGCTTCGAGTCGAAGGTGACGCAGCGCGACGCAGGCGGGATCACGTATTACCGCGTGCGCATCGGGCCGTTCTCGAAATTCGACGACATGAACTCGACCCGCCAGCGTCTGTCTGACGCCGGTATCGACACCGCCGTCATCCGCTTCACGAAGCAGTAAGCGCCGCTCTCACCGCGCCGCGGGCCAGGTCCGGCTCGCAGCGCGAGTCCGCAAGGCCAGAACGCAACATCGGAACGCAACATCAGGATGTAACCGCACCACGCGCGAGCGCGCCCCTGACGTGCTCGCCGCTCATTGCCCAGGCCGGACGCCGCCGGCCCCGTACATTGGAATAACACGCTATGAAACGACTTCTCGGAACGCTTGTGGTCTCGCTCTCGATGCTGGCCGGCGCGGCCCAAGCCTCACCCGCCGCGCCGGTCGCCGGCAAGGACTACACGGTCCTCAAGGCGGTCCAGCCGCTCGACGTGCCCGCGGGCAAGATCGAGGTCATCGAGTTCATGTGGTACGGCTGCCCGCACTGCAACGAGTTCGACCCGTACCTCGAAGACTGGATCAAGAAGCAAGGCCCGGACGTCGTGTTCAAGCGCGTGCCGGTGGCGTTCCGCGACGACTTCATCCCGCATTCGAAGATGTACTACGCGCTCGAGGCGCTCGGCCTCGCGAACAAGCTCACGCCGGCCGTGTTCCATGAGATTCACGTGAACAAGGACTATCTGCTCACGCCGGAAGCCCAGGTCAAGTTCCTCTCGACGCAGGGCGTCGATCCGAAGAAGTACATGGACGCGTACAACTCGTTCTCGACGCAGAGCGACCTGCAGCGCGACAAGGCCATGATCGACGCGTACAAGATCGACGGCGTGCCGACCATCGCCATCCAGGGCAAGTACGAGACGGGTCCGGCCGCGACCAACAGCCTGCCGGGCACGCTCCAGGTGATGGACTTCATCGTCTCGCAGATCCGCGCCAAGAAGATGTGAGCCCGCGCGCCGGTATGACACCGCCTCTGAAGGTCTTCATCACCGGCGCGTCGAGCGGCATCGGCGCGGCGCTCGCCGCCGAATACGCGCGGCGCGGCGCCATCCTCGGACTCGTCGCGCGCCGCGCCGACGCGCTCGAGGCCCTCGTCGAGAGCCTGCGCCAATCCCATCCGCAGTCCTCCGTCTCCCTCTACTGCGCCGACGTGCGCGACGCCGATGCGCTCGCGGCCGCCGCGCACGCCTTCATCGCCGGGCACGGCCTGCCCGACGTGGTGATCGCCAACGCCGGCGTGAGCCGCGGCGCGCTCACGGGCCACGGCGACCTCGCCACGTTCCGCGACGTGATGGACACCAACTACTTCGGCATGGTCGCCACCTTCGAGCCGTTCGCCGAGGCGATGGCGCAGGCGCGGCGCGGCACGCTCGTGGGCATCGCGAGCGTGGCCGGCGTGCGCGGGCTGCCCGGCTCGGGCGCCTATAGTGCCTCGAAGGCGGCGGCGTTCGCGTACCTGGAGTCGTTGCGCGTGGAGATGCGGCCGTTCAAGGTGAGCGTCGTGACGATCGCGCCCGGCTACATCCGCACGCCCATGACGGCGAAGAACCCGTATCGCATGCCGTTCCTCATGGACGCCAGCCGCTTCGCCGCCAAGTCCGCCGACGCCATCGCGCGCGGCACGGCCTTCGCGGTGTTTCCGTGGCCGATGCGCGTGGTCGCGGCGCTGCTCGGAGCGCTGCCTCGCTGGCTCTACGATCGCGCGTTCGAGCGCGCGCCGCGCAAGCCGCGCACCGCCCAGCATTGATACGCCGCGGTCGAGCGTCGTTGATCGTCCGCGCTTGATCCGCCCGCATTGATCCGCCCCGGCGCACCGCCCGCGCGCCCCTGCCTGCCCCCTCTCGCACCTTCGGGGGCCCCCACCGCTGCGGGCCCCCGATCGCACCCTCATATGGGTATGCCGATTATGTTGTTGTCTGCACAATGTCCCTTCGATAAGCTTGGCCGGCTATAAGTCCCAACCAGGCCAAACGGAGACCCCATGCGCTTCCTCTCGCCCGCTCCCGTGCTCGCCGCTGCGCTTGGCGCGGCGCTCGCCTGCGCGGCCCTGCCCGCGCTCGCGAAACCGCTCACGGTGTGCACGGAATCGAGCCCGGACGGCTTCGACGTCGTGCAGTTCAACTCGCTCGTGACCACCAACGCATCCGCCGACGTGATCTTCAACCCGCTCGTCGCCTACGACGAAGCGCAGAAGAAAGTCGTGCCCGCGCTCGCGCAGTCGTGGGACGTGAGCGCCGACGGCCTGACCTACACGTTCCATCTGCGTCCGAACGTGCAGTTCCAGACCACCGAATGGTTCAAGCCCACGCGGCCGCTCAATGCCGACGACGTCGTCTTCACCTTCGAGCGCATGCTCGACGACAACAATCCGTGGCACAAGGTGGCGGGCGCGAGCGGCTTCCCGCACGCGCAGTCGATGGGGCTGCCCAAGCTCATCAAGTCGATCACGAAGGTCGACGCGAACACGGTGAAGTTCGAGCTCAACGAGCCGAACGCCACCTTCCTGCCGATCCTCACGATGGGCTTCGCGTCGATCTACTCGGCCGAGTACGCTGACCAGTTGCTCAAGGCCGGCAAACAGATCGACCTGAACGCGAAGCCCGTGGGCACCGGCCCGTTCGTGCTCAAGAGCTACACGAAGGACGCCGTGATCCGCTACGACGTCAATCCCACGTACTGGGGGCCCAAGCCCAAGGTGGACCGCCTGATCTACGCGATCACGCCCGACGCCACGGTGCGCGCGCAAAAGGTGAAGGCCGGCGAATGCCAGATCGCGCTCTCGCCCAAGCCCCAGGACGTGGCCGACGCGAAGACGGACAAGGCGCTCAAGATCGTGCAGACGCCCGCGTTCATGACGGCCTTCATCGCGCTCAACACGCAGAAGAAGCCGCTCGATAACCAGAAGGTGCGCCAGGCGCTGAACATGGCGTTCGACCGCACGACCTGGCTCAAGACCGTGTTCGACAACACCGCGACGCCCGCGACCAATCCGTGGCCGCCCATCACCTGGGGCTACGACAAATCGATCCAGCCGTATCCGCACGACATCGCGAAGGCGAAGCAACTGCTCGCCGAGGCGGGCTTCCCCAACGGCTTCGCGACGACGATCTGGGTGCGCCCGAACGGCAGCGTCCTGAATCCGAACCCGCGCGTGGGCGCGGAGCTGCTGCAGGCCGACTTCGCGAAGATCGGCGTGAAGGCCGACATCAAGGTGATCGAATGGGGCGAGCTCATCAAGGAAGCGAAGCAGGGCCAGCACGACACGCTGTTCATGGGCTGGGCCGGCGACAATGGCGACCCCGACAATTACCTCTCGCCGCTCTTTAGCTGCAACGCGGTGAAGTCGGGCATCAACTTCGCGCGCTTTTGCGATCCGCAGCTCGACAAGCTGATCGCCGACGGCAAGGAAACCGCCGATCAAGCCAGGCGCGCGAAGGACTACGAGGCCGCGCAGAAGATCATCCACGAAGAGGCGCTGTGGATTCCGATCGGCTATCCCACGGCCACGGCCATCACGCGCACGAACGTGAGCGGCTATCAGGTGAGCCCGTTCGGGCGGCAAAACTTCGGCAGTGTTTCGGTGCAGTAGTTTGGCGAGGTAGGTTTGGTGCGGTAATCGGGCGGCCGCGCGGAAACCGTTTCCCGCGCGGGCCGCATTTTGCCGAGCTGTCACCAGATCGTCTTGACGTGTTTATAGGCGCGAATTTTCTCGTCACGCGTCACCAGAGGAACGGCGAGCTTGCGTGCCGTCGCCACGATCATCCGGTCGGCTGGGTCTTTGTGGAACGTGCCCGGCAGCGCGACCGACTTCATGCCGATCTCGACATCGACGGGCAAAAAGCGCACGGCCTCGATTGCCGATACGGTGGCAAGCCAGCTTTCCACGTCCATGGAAAGCACCAGCCTTTCGCGCTCCACCAGCATCGCAATCTCCCAGGCCGAAATGGCGGACACCACAATTTGTCCGCCGTCCAGCTCCTGCTCGATCGCTTTTCTTGCTTTTTTGCTCAGTTCGTCGTCGCCGTTTGCCCACCAGATGAGAGCGTGCGTGTCGAGGACGATCATCGAGCGGCCTCCCATTCGACGTCGACAGGCTCGGTGGGATTGCTGTAGCGAACCACCGAGCCGCGCAGCACGTCGAGAGGACTGCGCACATTCTCCTGGTATGGCCGAACCTCCAATGCAGGCTTGCCGTGATCCGTCACGATCACGCTTTCGCCCGATGCCTCTACCTGGCGGAAATACTCAAGCGCCTTAGCCTTGAATTCGGACTTCGAAACCTGGATGCCTTCCATTTCACCTCCCATAGTCATATGACCATAGTCATTACTATAGAGCGGGATGGCTGTCAAACCAAGTGCTTTCCGATGCTGCGGCAGATCCATCCGCCGGCGCACGTCCGCGGCTTTTTCACATCTCACGGCAACAGAGGCGTGCCCTTCACGAAGCGCTTGAGCGCATCGGCGGCATGCAGCCACCACGGCATGCCCACGCGCCGGCGCGCACGCCACGCGTGATCGTGCAGCGCCACGGCCTGCCACGCCTGCGCATGCGTGCGAAAGCGCGGCACACCGAAGGTCTCCGGCGCCTCGAACAGATCGAAATACGCGCGCCGGTAGTGCTCGACGAGCGTCCGTTCGTCGTAGTGCGTCTCCATCCAGCGGCGCGAGGCCAGCCCGATCTCGTCACGTAGACGCTTGTCCGCGAGCAGCGCGCGCAGCACGGGCTCCGCTTCCTCTAGCCGCACGTCCACCCAGGGCAGCTCCACCGCGCCCGTCATGGCGCGCAGTTGCGCCTGCACGCGCGCGTCGAGGTGCCCGATGGTGGGCTTGCCCTGCGCCAGCGATTCGAGTCCGCTCAGGTGATAGTTGCCCGTCACGCATTCGTCGACGGCCAGCGCCGCGCGCTGCTTCAGCCGCAAGCACGCATCGTGCGGCGTGTTCGTGATCGTCTGCACGCGGCACAGGCCGCGCCGTTCGAGACGGCGCAGCAGCGCGAGCGTCTGCGGCGCGCCCTTGGTCTCCCAGCGCGTCTTCCAGGCGCTTCGGCTGCCGCTCGGCGCATAGACGACGATGGGCGGACCGTCGTCGGCCTCGGGCGCGGGCAGATAGCGCGCGTCGTGGATCGGCACGAGGTTCGGCACCACGCGCGCGAGCGGATAGTAGCGCTCGGGCCCCTGCGCGATCACGAGCTGCGGCAGCGGATCGGTAACGATGCGCGTGAGCAGGCCCGGGTCCCCCTTCGCCCAGAGCGCGGGCGCGGAGTGGTATTGCCGGATGAGCTTGCGCGCGCCGAAGCGGCGCGGCAGATCGGCGCCGAAGGTCTCGTCGAACGAGAAGTGCTGATGCAGGTGAATGACGTCGGCGGCATCGATGGCGGCCAGCGCTTCGTCGCGCTGCGTGCGCCAGTCGATATCGACCGCGAACGTGCGCGCGCCATAGGCCGATGCGTCGAACACGACGTGGCGCGCCTCGATGTCGGTGTGCCGGTTCAGCGCCGCGACGATGTTGCCGGGGCTGCCCGCCACCGGTGTGTTCGAGATGTGGACGACGCGCATGATGACGTGACGACGGGAACGTTTGCGCGACGCTTAGACGAGCGCGGGCGTTGAAGTTGTCATCGCGGCTGGTATAGAACCAGCCGCGAATCCCGCCGTGGATGCGAGCCCCGATGCAGGCACCGACTCCCCCACGCACGCCGCCGCTCGCACGAGCGTCTGCCACGGCATCTTCGCAAAGATGTCTTCGCCAAGCGCGCTTGCCATCGAGAGATTGCGCACGTCCACGCCGCGGCTAGCCAGCAGCGCCGAGGCATGGCGAAACGACGGCTCGATGAAGTCGTGGAAATTCTCGTCGAGATAGCTCGGCTGCATGTGCGACGCCGCCTGCTCGTAGAAGCGCGGCGTGCGCTTCGTGTCGGTGAGATCGAGGCCGTGCAGATAAAGGCGCCGGAAGCCGAGCGCGGCGAGCACCTGCAGGCCCGTATAGGCGACCGTGCGGCCGTCGAAGACGCCGCGCCGCAAGTCGAGGCTGAAGCCGAGCGGCTGGGGCGCGTCGAACACCGCCAGCGTGCGCGCGTCGTAGGTCGCGCGCAAGTCGCGCGTGCGCGGTGCGCGGCGGCCGGCGGGAAACAGCATGTCGTCGATGAGAAACACGCGGCAGCGCAGACGCTCGAGCCCGATGCGCTCGGCGATGTGCCAGAGCACGAGCGGCGTGGCGAACAGCGTGAGCGGCTCGCGAATCACGCGCTCGACGAGATCGGGCCGGCTGCGCACGAAGCCCGTGTCGACGATGCAGTAGTAATCGAAGCGCACGCCCTGGCGCTCGGTGAGCGCAATGGCGCCGTTCACGCCGAGCACGCGCCGCATATGCAGCGCGCGATAGTCGACGAGATTCACGGAGGGGCCGGTGGCGATCAGGTGGCATTCGTGCCCGGCATCGTGCAAGTCGGGCATCAGCGGCATCTGGGCGTTCACGCACGCGAGACGATGTCCGCGTATCGACATGCCGGTGAGCCGCCCCGCTTCGTCGCGCTCGAGGCCCACGCCATGCGCGAGGCGCTCGTTGTGCCGCCATGCGCGCGAATGCGTGTAGCGGTAGAGCAGCTTGAAAAACGTATTGCCGGCACGCCGAACCGGCCATTTCGATGCATGCGCATCGTGTTCCGCCTCGACGACTGCACATGACGGGCGGATGGCGTTGCCTTCGGAAGCCATCGCTGAACCTTGCAAGGTAGCGAAGCCCGAGCTTCGCGACACGGTAAAGCGCGAGTCTACGGCGCTAACTCGTTACACAGGTTACAGAATCTGCAATTTTGTATTACCGATACTTACAGGACGGACCTTGGTGTCCCCATCAAGCCCACGTTACGGCTGCCGGAAATACGCAACATGTTGCGTCCGCTCCCGACGTATCGATTTTTTCACGACGTGATATGAATCCGCGTTTTGCCCTTGTTTTCAAGGGCCTTTCGCTGGCAGGCAATGGCCTTCGACCCTGCAGCGCAGCCGCGCCGACTCGCGATACCGAGACGATTGTTGCAGTTTCGTAATTCGCGGCGACGCGGCCCGAACTAGATTGGAGGCGTCCATTCAACGAGCCAAGGAGACTCGAATGAACGCGAAACTCATTGCCGCACTGGGTGCGGGTGCAACGATTCTCGCCGTCTCGCAGACCGCGATGGCCGGCGTCTCCGTGGGACTCGCCGTTGGCGTACCGGCGCCGGTCTACGCCGCTCCCGCGCCGGTTTATGCGGCGCCGGCCTATGTCGGCTGGCACGACGACCGCGGCTGGGGCGAGCGCCGTTGGGAAGAGCGCCGCTGGCACGATCATCATTGGGGCCGCGACCGCCGCTGGGGCGATCACGGTGGCGATTACGGCTATCGCCGCTGGTGAGCGCGCGGGGGAACGGCCGGGCGGGCCGCCGCCCGCTCAGGCCATGATGTGCGCGCCGCCGTCGATATAGACCGTGTTGCCGGTCAGGCGGCGCGCGTAGCGCGTCGCGAGATAGGCCGTCGCGTAGCCGACGTCCATGATGTCGACGAGCTCGCCTAGCGGCGCGCGCTCGACCGCTTCGGAAAGCATGCGGTCGAAATCGGGCAGACCCGACGCGGCGCGCGTCTTGAGCGGTCCCGGCGAGATCGCATGCACGCGGATGCCGAGCGGCCCGAGTTCATAGGCGAGATAGCGGCACGACGCTTCGAGCGCCGCCTTCACCGGTCCCATCAGGTTGTAGTTCGGCACGACGCGGTTCGCGCCGTCGTAGCTCATCGCGAACAGCGTGCCGCCGCGCGGCATGAGCGGCGCGGCGCGCTTGGCCATGCGGATGAACGAGTGGCACGAGACGTCCATCGCATAGGCGAAGCCCTGCGCCGACGATTCGAGCAGGCCGCCCTGCAGATCGGCCTTCGGCGCATAGGCGATGGAATGCAGCGCGATGTCGAGCGAGCCCCATCGCTCGCGCACGGCAGCGAAGACGGCGTCGAGCTGCGCGTCGTCCTCGACGTTGAGGGGCAGCAGCAGCGTCGCACCGAGCTCGTTCGCGAGCGGCTCGACAAAGGGCTTGGCCTTGTCGTTGAGGTAGGTGAGCGCGAGCTCGGCGCCAAGCTCGGAGAATGCGCGCGCGCAACCCCAGGCAATCGATTCGGCGTTGGCCACGCCCGTCACGAGGGCGCGCATGCCGGCGAGCGGCCGGTCCGGAGGGGTCTGCATGGATTGCCTCGATGCGGTGTCGTGGTTCGATTCGGGGTCGCGCATTATTTGCCCGCCTTACTTGCCTGCGGCGGGCGACGCACGGCGGCGCGCCGCTGCCGGACGGGCGCTGCGCGTCGCGGAAGACGCGCTCGCGGCGGCGCGGGCACGCCGGGCGGGAGGCGTCTTCGCCGCTGCCTTCGCTTCCGGAGCGTCGGCGACATGCGCCGTTGCGGTGGCGTCCGCCTTTGCCTTCGCGGGCGGTCGGGCCGCACGCCTCGGCTTCACGGCCGGCGCGGCTTCGGCAGCCGCCGCCTTGGCGGAAGGCTTCGTCGTCTTCGCGGCGGCCTGCACCGGCAAGGCCTGCGCCGGCGCCTGCGCTTCGCTTGCCGCAGCGGCGCTCCGCGCGCTGCCCGACGCTTCGCCCGCTGCGCTGGCCGAACCCGCAGCCGAGCCCGTTTCCGCCCGACCGCCCGCATTGCCCGAGCCACCCGCCTCACCCGCGCTGCCCCCGCCCGGCGGCGGCGGCAACGGCGCCTTCTCGCTGCCCGGCTCGACGCCCAGCACGCGCTGGACCTCGGCGAAGCGCTCCGCCCGCTCGCCTTCGAGCGGCGCATAGGCCGTCGCGACCTGATACACCACCGAAAGCAGCAAGCGGCGCGTGCGCGCGTCGGGCACCAGGCCCGGCAGCGCCTCGATGGCCGCGCGCGCGTCGAGCTGCACGATCGCGCCCTGGCGGCGCGCCGACTCCTTGAGCTCGGCGATGCTCGGCTGGCGATCGCCCATGTACTCGCGCGCGAGCTCGCGCATGCGCTGGAACGGGCGATATTGCACCACGTGCATCTCGTCGGCGAGATAAGCCATGATGCGCATGAACGCGTCGACGAGCGTGCCCTTGTAGAGGTGCTCGCGCGCGGCGCGCAGGCGTTGCTGCGCGAGTTCCTTGCGCAGCGCCGTGAGCGGCGGCGCGATCGGGTCGAGCGGCGTATTGGGCGCGACGCCCACCCACGCCTGCACCCAGGGCGCCGTGTAGACGCTGTAGAAAGAACGCTCGACCCACGCATCGCGCGCGTCGCGGTATGCGTCCCACGCGCCCTCGATGCTCGCCGAGACCTGCCTCTCGATCAGCGTGAACGGATTGTCGGGCGCGGCCGGCACGCGATGCGCACGCACCGCGTGCGCCACGGCGGGCAGCACGCCGAGCGCCGGATTCGCGTCGCTGAACACGCTGCGCTCCACGCGCGAAGGATGCGCCTCGCGCAGCAGATGCGCCGAAAGCGCGTTGCTCGACGCGCGCACGAACGGCGAGACATAGAGGTCGTAGAGCCGCTGATTGTTCTCCGCGAAGCGGCGCACCACTTCGAACGGCTGCTCGTCGTCGCGGCCGTCGTCGAGCGCGAGAATGTCGTCGATGGTGCGGCGCTCGAAGCGGATCTCGTAGCGCCCTTCGAGCGCTTCGAGACGCCCGGCTTCGGGCGTGGAGTCGGTGATCTTCGCTTCGTAGAGGCCCGGCGGCAGCACGTCGATCATATCGAGCGCCGAAAATAGTTCGGTGTGCTCCTTATTCGCCACGCTCGCCGAAACAAAGATGCCCAGGTGCCCCACCTTGTCGTGCAGGCAATAGACGATCACCTGCTCGTTCGCGACGATCTCGTCCACGCTCGCGTAGAGATCGGGAATCCAGTTGAGCGCCTGCTGCGGCGGCGTGATGTTGTCGCCCCACGAGGCGAGCACGATGATCGGCGTGCGGATGTTGCGCAGGTCCACGGGCGCGCGCGCGTGCTTCGCGTAGACCTCGTTGCGCGTGAGGTGATTGCCGACGAACAGGTTCTGCACGATCCAGTCGATCTCGGCGCGGTTGAGCTGGAAGTGGCCGCCCCACCAGCGCTCGAACTCGAGAAAGCGCTCGCGCTCCGTATCGACCTTCGCATAGAGGTTGTAGAGCTTGCCCCAGAACGTGTTGGACGGGTTGAGGTTTTCGAAATTCGTGACGAGATGCGCGCCGTCGAAGTGGCCGTCGCCGAGATCGGCCGCGAGCGACGACATCCACGAGCCGCCCAGCATGCCGCCCGAGTAGCGCATGGGATTCTTGCCGCGCACGCCGGCCCAGTACGAGAGCGGCGAGCCCGCGAGCATGAGCGGCCCGACCAGCGAGGGCGCCGACGCCGCGAGCAGCGCCGCGGCCCAGCCGCCCTGGCAGTTGCCGATCACGAACGGCAGGCCGTCCGCGTCGGGGTGCAGCTCGCGCACCTTCTGCAGGAACACGGCTTCCGCCTCGCCGACCGACTGGATCGTCTGCGTTTCGGTCGGCACCGGGAAGAAGGTCACGAAGTAGCACGGGTGGCCCTTGCGCAGCGCGATGCCCACCTCGCTGTCCATCTTGAAGCCGGCGATGCCGGGGCCGTGTCCCGCGCGCGGATCGATCACGACGAACGGGCGCATGCGCGCGTCGGTCTGCACGCCCGCCTCGGGCTTGATGCGCAGGAGCGCGTAGTTGCACGGGTCCTTGAGCTCGCGCCCATCGGCGATCACTTCGTAGTCGAACGTGAGCACCGGCGGCATGCCGGCCTTCTCGTGCATGTAGGTCTGGTTGCCGCGCTCGCGCAGCACGTCGAGGAACAGCACGCTGCGCTGCCAGGCGTCGAACAGATATTCGAACAGCGGCTGGATCGCGGCGGGCGCCGCCTTGGGCAGCGCGGGAAGCGCGGGCATGGACGCCGTCGCCGAGGACTCGCGCGTCACGGCCGATTCGGCGAAGGCGCCGGAGAGGGGCTGAAACGGCTGCGGGAACGGCTTAAAAGCCTCGAAAGGCTGGAAAGGCTGAAAAGCCTCCAAAGCCTGAAACGGCCAGAGGGGCCAGTACGGAGCGCTGGCCGGCGTGGTAGCCGAAGTCGACGAGGAATCGGACGAGAGCGCGGGCGAGAAGGCGGATACTGCCACGAGACGGATCTCCTTTAACGGGGCGCGCGCGGCCGCGCGCAAAGCGAGGCCGCGCGGCCAGCGCGGATGGCGCACGCGCGATGCATGGCGCGCATCGCAGGAACGGCGCACGGGACGCGCGGCTGCGGCGGCCGCCGCCCGAACAAGGCAGCAACGGCGGCCAACAGCATGAAATAGACACAAGCGGGCACAAGCAGATACAAGCGCGACACGAGGCGCCGCTCGCGCACCACAAGCAACGGACGGGCGAACGCGCGCGGCAGCCATGCTGCACTGCAGTATCTCAATCTAGGCAGCGCTGGGCGCAATGTCAAGGCGGGCCGGATCGCCTGATCGCGCCATGATCGCGCGGCGGCGTGAAGTCGGCGTGACAGAAAACGCAAACGCTCCGTCCCCGGCTGTCATGCCGGCGATGCCTGCTGAATACGGCGCGCGGGCAGCCCGCAACGGCTGCGCACTTTGCTGTCGGCGCCCACCAGGCTGGACTACACTGTTAGCGCTTTGCGCGCCGCAGCATGGGACATAGAGATGTACCCGCGCAACCGTGGTTCAGCTTGCCTTGCATGGATGGAAAACCGACATCATGACTGCAAAGCCCGACAAGTATTCCGCCCTGCTCGCCCGCTGCGCGGGCCTGCCGCCCGTACCCACCGCGGTCGCGCACCCATGCGACATCTCGTCGCTCACGGGCGCGCTCGATGCCGCCAGGCTCGGCCTCATCGCGCCGATCCTGGTCGGCCCCGAGGCGAAGATCCGCTCGGTGGCCGAGGAAGCCGGGCTCCCGCTCGACAACTTCAAGATCGTGGACGCGCCGCATAGCCACGCCGCCGCCGAGCTCGCCGTGCGCGCCGTGCGCGAGGGCGAAGCCGAGCTGCTCATGAAGGGCAGCCTCCATAGCGACGAGCTGCTGCACGAAGTGGCTCTCGGCGCGAGCGGCCTGCGCACGGAGCGCCGCCTCTCGCACGTGTTCGCGATGGACGTGCCCACGTATCACAAGCCGCTCTTCATCACCGACGCCGCCGTCAACATCTTCCCCAAGCTCGCCGACAAAGCCGACATCGTGCGCAACGCCATCGATCTCGTGCATGCGCTCGGCATCGCCACGCCGAAGGTCGCGATCCTCGCGGCGGTCGAGACGGTCTCCGAGAAGATGCCCTCGACGCTCGACGCCGCCGCGCTCTGCAAGATGGCCGATCGCGGCCAGATCACGGGCGGCCTGCTCGACGGCCCGCTCGCCTTCGACAACGCGATCAGCGCCGAGGCCGCGCGCATCAAGGGCATCGTCTCGCAGGTCGCGGGCGACCCCGACATCCTGCTGGTGCCCGACCTCGAAGCGGGCAACATGCTCGCCAAACAGCTCACCTTTCTCGCCGGCGCGGAAGCCGCCGGCATCGTGCTCGGCGCGCGCGTGCCGATCATCCTCACGAGCCGCGCCGACTCGGTGCGCGCGCGCATCGGCAGTTGCGCGATCGCCGTGCTGCTCGCCCATGCGCGGCGCGCGCGCGTGACCACGGAGGCCCTGTGACCGCGACGCCGACTCTCCCCGCCGCGCCCGCTCACGCTCCGGGCGAAGGCCACATCGTGCTCGTCGTGAATGCGGGCTCGTCGAGCATCAAGTGCTCGGTGTATCGCGTGATCGACGATCCTCACGTGGAAGGCGGCGCGGGCGCGAGGTTACGTGCAATACATGGCGCGGGCGGCCAGATCGAAGGCATCGGCGTGGCGCCGCGCGTGGAAGCGCACATGGCCGACGGCCGGCTCATCGTCGACGAGAAGTTTCCGGTCGCGCAGGTCGCCGACCACGACGCCGCGTTTCGCCTGCTGCGCCTCGTGCTCGCGGTGGGCCTGCGCGACACGCCGCCCGCCGCGATCGGCCATCGCGTGGTGCACGGCGGCGCGCACTTCAAGGAGGCCGTGCTCATCGACGACAAGGTGATCGAAGCGCTCGATGCGCTCACGCCGCTCGCGCCGCTGCATCAGCCGCACAATCTCGCGGCGATCCGCGCCGTGCGCACGGCCGCGCCCGAGCTGCCCCAGGTGGCCTGCTTCGACACGGCCTTTCACGCGGACAACGGCATCATGGCGCAGCTCTTCGCGCTGCCGTACCACTACTACGACGACGGCATCCGCCGTTACGGCTTTCACGGCCTCTCGTACGAGTACATCGCGCGTCACCTGCATACGGCCGCGCCCGACGTCGCGCGCGGCCGCGTGGTGGTCGCGCATCTGGGCAACGGCGCGAGCCTGTGCGCGATGAAAGACGGCAAGAGCGTGGAAACGACGATGGGCCTCACCGCGCTCGACGGCCTGCCCATGGGCACGCGCTGCGGCGCGCTCGACGCGGGCGCGGTGCTCTGGATGATGGCGCAGGGCATGGGCCACGACGAGATCGAGAAGCTGCTCTATCACGAGTCGGGCCTCAAGGGCCTCTCGGGCGTGAGCAGCGACATGCGCGAACTGCTCGCGAGCGAGAGCGAACGGGCGAAGCTCGCCATCGACTTCTACACGTACCGCATCGCGCAGGAGGTGGGCAAGCTCGCCGTCGTGCTGGGCGGGCTCGATGCGCTGGTGCTCACAGGCGGGATCGGCGAGCATGCCGCGCCGATTCGCGCACAGGTCTGCGAGCGGCTTGCGCCGCTCTTTGGCATCGCGCTCGATACGGCGGCCAACGACGCCGGCAAGGAGCGCGTGAGCGCGCGAGAGAGCCGCGTGCCGGTCTTCGCGATCCGCACCGACGAAGAAGGGATGATCGCGCTGCATACGGCGCGGCTGCTGCGCGAGACGTTGGCGCATTGAGGTGGTGGCGCCGGCTGCGCAAGCACCCAGCGCGCTTGAAGCGAATCGGAGGCGAACCGCAGTTGAACCGCCGATGCGCTTCAGGCGAACTTCAACCGCTCGCTCACGCTGAACGGCACGCCGTTCCCGGCTTCGTCCACCGCCTGCGCGTCGTCACGCAAACGCCTTGGCGCTTCGCAATGCACGAGCGTATCGACGAAATACTTCGCGCGCGGCCACGGACCGAAGCCCGCCGCCGTGTTGACGTGCCCCGCGTCGCCGAGATTCACGAACGCGCTGCCCAGTTGCTGCGCGAGCCGCTGCGCACCCTCTAGCGGCATCCACGGATCGGTCTCGCTGCCGACGAGGATCGAGGGCACGGGCAGCCGCCGCGCCTCGAAGCCGCCCGCGAAGCGGAATTTTTCGGGGCTCGCGGGCGCGACGAGCAGCACGCCCGCCACGTCGGCGGCAACGAGCCCGTGCTGGAGCGCATGCGCCGCCACGAGGCAGCCGAAGCTGTGCGCGGCGAGCAGGAACGGCCCGCGTTCGCGCGCGAGCAGCCGCGTGAGCGCATGGCTCCAGAGCGCCAGATCGGGGGCGTCCCAGTCGTCCTGCTCCACGCGCAGCGAGCGCGCGAACTGGCGCTCGAGCCAGCTCTGCCAATGCGCGCCTTCACTGCCGTGCAGTCCAGGCACGGTCACGAGTCTGGGCGGCCAGCGGGAAGCGCACGAAGAACCGGTGCACGAAAGCATGATTTTTTCCTCGCTTCGACGGGTCGTGAATGGATTGTGATCCGCAGCCCCCGCGCATCGAACCAATTTTTTTTGCTTAGCTTTTTCGCCCCCTCCCGATCTGCTGCGCTGCACCGCCGCGGCGCGGGCCGCGCGGAGAAAGCCCGGCGGCCTCGGGCATGAAAAAGTAGAATGTGGCGACTCATCTCGCTCATTTCACTTCCGCAGGGAAAAGAACCACGATGAAAATTCTGTTCTGGCTCCCGCAAGCCGACGCCTCCGCCTGGCTCCAGGGTCTCGCGCGCGCCCTGCCCGGCGCGGAGCTGCGCGAATGGCAGCCCGGCGATACGGCCCCCGCCGATTACGCCGTCGTTTGGCATCCGCCGCGCGAGCTGTTCGCCGCGCGCCGTGGCCTGCGCGCGGTGTTCAACCTGGGCGCGGGCGTCGATGCGATCCTCGCGCTCGAACGCGATCATCCGGGCACCTTGCCTGCGGATGCGCTGCTCGTGCGCCTCGAAGACTCGGGCATGGCGCCGCAGATGGCCGAATACGTGCAGCACGCGGTGCTGCGCTATCTGCGCCGCTTCGACGAATACGCGCTGCAGCAGGCGCGCCGCGAATGGCATGTGCTCGCGCCGCATCCGCTCGAGACCTTCACGGTGGGCGTGCTCGGCCTCGGCGTGCTCGGCGCGCGGGTCGCGCGCGCGGTGGCGTCGCTCGGCGTGCCGGTGCGCGGCTTCTCGCGCAGCGCGAAAACCCTCGACGGCATCGAGACCTTCTCGGGCGAATTGCGCGGCCCGCAGTTCGACGCTTTCCTGAGCGACGTGAAAGTGCTCGTGAACCTGCTGCCCGCCACGCCCGACACCGGGAACGTGCTCGACGCGCGCACCTTCGGCAAGCTGCCGCGCGGCGCGTATCTCGTGAACGTCGCGCGCGGCGCGCATCTCGTCGAAGAAGACCTCGTCGATGCGCTCGCGAACGGCACGCTCGCGGCCGCCACGCTCGATGTGTTCCGCCACGAGCCGCTCGCGGGCGATCACCCGTTCTGGCGCGAGCCGCGCATCACGATCACGCCGCATAGCTCGGCGCTCACGCTGCGCGACGAAGCGATCTCGCAGGTCGCGGACAAGATCGAGGCGCTCGCGCGCGGCGAGACGGTGAGCGGCATCGTGCATACGGCACGCGGATATTGAACATCGAAGCGCGCGGGCCCCGGCCCGCGCGGCATGGAACACGCAAGGATTCAGGCAGGAGACAGACATGGCGACATTGCCCAGCGCAGTAAAAATCGTCGAAGTCGGACCGCGCGACGGTCTGCAGAACGAAAAAGAATTCGTGCCCACGGCCGTGAAGATCGAGCTGATCGACCGGCTCTCGAAGGCGGGCTTTCCAAACATCGAAGCGGCCTCGTTCGTCTCGCCGAAATGGGTCCCGCAGATGGCCGACGGCGCCGAGGTCATGGCCGGCATCGCGCGCCGCGACGGCGCGCTCTACTCGGTGCTCACGCCTAACCTGCGCGGCTTCGAAGGCGCGCTCGCCGCGCATGCCGATGAAATCGTGATCTTCGGCGCCGCGAGCGAGGCGTTCTCGCAGAAGAACATCAACTGCTCGATTGCCGAGAGCATCGACCGCTTCGCGCCCGTGGCCGAAGCGGCGAAAGCCGCCGGCGTGCGCATTCGCGGCAGCGTCTCGTGCGCGTTCGGCTGCCCATATCAGGGCGAGGTGCCGCTGGCGTCCGTGGTCGACGTGGTGCAGCGCTTTGCGGCGCTCGGCTGCGACGAGATCGATATCGCCGACACCATCGGCGTGGGCACCGCGAAGCGCGTGCACGAAGTGTTCGAAGCGGTCACCAAGGTGTTTCCGCGCGAGCGTCTCTCGGGCCACTTCCACGACACCTACGGCCAGGCGCTCGCCAATATCTACGCGGCGCTCGAAGAAGGCATCGCGATCTTCCACGCGTCGGTGGCGGGGCTCGGCGGTTGCCCGTATGCGAAAGGCGCGACCGGCAACGTCGCGACCGAAGACGTGCTGTATCTGATGAACGGCCTCGGGATTCACACGGGCGTCGACCTCGATCAGGTCGTCGAAGCCGGCGACTTCATTTCGAAGGCGATCGGCCGGCCCAACGTCTCGCGCGCCGGCAAGGCGCTGCTCGCGAAGAAGCAGAACGCGGCCGCGTGCGCGTGACGCTCGCGCATTGCATCTGGCATTTCATCTGGCATTGAAGCGCAGTACGAAGGAAAGAACGACATGACGGAAACGCTCATCAACTCCGAAAAGGACGGCCTCGAAGCGCTGCCCGAATCCGCGCGCCGCGTCGCGCTCCTGTTGCGCGAGCGCGGCCACGCCAAGCCCGTCGTGCTGCTGCCCGAGACCGGCAAGACCTCGGCGGAAGCGGCGGCCGGGCTCGGCTGCGAAGTCGCGCAGATCGCCAAGTCGATCCTGTTTCGCCGCCGCAAGGACGATGCGCCCGTGCTCGTGATCGCGAGCGGCGCCAATCGCGTCGACGAAAAGAAAGTCGAGGCGCACGTGGGCGAAGTCGGCCGCGCCGACGCGAAGTTCGTGCGCGAAATGACGGGCTATGCGATCGGCGGCGTGTGCCCGATCGGCCATGCCACACGACCCGTCACGCTGATCGACGCCGACCTGTTCGCGCTCGACAGCCTCTGGGCCGCGGCGGGCCATCCGCATGCGGTGTTCAATCTTTCGCCGCAGGAACTCGCGGAGCTCACCGGCGCGCCCGTGGTCGACGTCGCGCTGCGCGACGCATGAGCGCGAGCCCCACGCCGGACCGAAGCGCGGGCGCGGACCCGGGCGCAACCAGCGCGCCCGTGGAAACACCCTCGCCCTGCATCAACGTGTGCCGCATGCACGAAGCGAGCGGCCTGTGCGAAGGATGCCTGCGCACGATCGACGAGATCGCGGCGTGGTCCACGCTCGACGACGCCGCGAAGCGCGCCGTCTGGGACGCGATCGAGACGCGCCACGCGCAGTGGATGACCACGCGCGTCGATTCGCTCAACGAAGGAGACGCACGATGACCTCGCCCGCCCGTGTCGTGACGATCGGCGAGACGTGCCGCTCGACGCTCGCGCTCTCGCCCGCAACGGTGAAGTCGTTCGCGACGCTCGTGAACGACCTGAACCCGCTGCACCACGACGACGCCTATGCCGCGCAGAGCCGCTTCGGTGGCCTGATCGCCTCGGGCACGCAGCCCACCGCGTATTTCATGGCGCTGCTCGCCACGCATTTTTCGCAGTACGCGCAACCGCTCGGGCTCGAATTCGACATGAAGCTCAAGCGCGCGGCGCACGCGAACGACGTGCTCACCTTCGAATGGCGCGTCGTGGACGCGCACTGGAAAGCGAGCCTGAACGGCGACCTCGTGAAGCTCGAAGGCACGGCCGTCAACCAGCATGGCGAGACGCTCGTGGTGGGACACTCGACCATCCTCGTGATGCCGAAGGCGCCGCAGGCGCAAGCCGGCGGAGAATCCGCGCAATGAGCGGCGATGCGGCCAATGCGCCCGTGACATTGCCCGCGTCGATCCGCGTGTTCGAGCGCGGCTGGCTCTCGTCGAACAACGTGCTGCTCGTCGACGAGGCGCGCGCCGCGCTCGTCGATACGGGCTACGCCACGCATGCCGCGCAAACCGTCTCGCTCGTCGAGCACGCGCTCGCGGGGCGCGCGCTCGACACCATCGTCAATACGCATCTGCATTCGGACCATTGCGGCGGCAATGCACGCCTCCAGGCGCAATGGACTTGCGAGACGCTCATTCCCGCCGCCAGCGCGAGCGCCGTGGGCGCCTGGGACGAAGCGCGGCTCTCGTTTCTCGCCACCGGGCAGAGTTGCGAGGGCTTCGCCTTTACGGGCACGCTCGCGCCCGGCGCACGTCTCGCGCTCGGCGGCTTCGAGTGGGACGTAATCGGCGCGCCGGGTCACGACCCCGATTCGCTGATGCTCTATGCCGCCGAACCGCGCGTGCTGATCAGCGCCGACGCGCTCTGGGAGCACGGCTTCGGCGTGATCTTCCCCGAGCTCGAAGGCGAAAGCGGCTTTGCGGAGCAGCGCGCGGTGCTGGACGCCATCGCGCAGCTCGACGTGGCCGTGGTGATTCCGGGCCACGGCGCGCCGTTCGCGAACGTCGGGGCCGCGCTCGAACGCGCTTATGCGCGCCTCGCCTGGCTCAGCGCCGATCCGGCGCGCAACGCGAAAAACGCGCTCAAGGTGCTGATCGTGTTCAAGCTGCTCGAAGTGCGCACGATGACGTTCGCGGCGCTGGACGCGATGCTCGTCGAGGCGACGGCGATGCGCGCGGCGGCGCGGCAGCTCGCGCCCGAGAGCGCATGGCCCGCGCTGATGCGCGAACTGGCCGGCGAACTCGCGAAAAGCGGCGCGCTCGTGATGGGCGGGAACGGGATCGAAGCGCCCGCCGGCATGGCGTGATCCGCGCGCCGTCTAGCAAGGCACAAGCGGCACGCCAAAAAAAACGCTCGTCCTTTTCCGGGACGAGCGTGAGTACCTTGCTCTGACGTGATCAAACTGTCGCGATCATACTCGCGCGCGAATTCGCGTCGCATCGGTGATTTCCCTACAAACTGACAACAGCGTCCCGGCGGCGAATCCCGCACGTTTACGCGCCCATGCGAGCAATTGATTCGCGATCCGAATCGATGACAAACGATGACAAATGGCGCACGTTCACGAATGTGTCATCCTCGCCGAATCAGCCGCCGAGTTGCAGACGCAACCATTCGAACAGATGCGAGCACAGATAGAGCCCGAGCCCGATCGTGCCGCCGATCACCGTGCCGTTCACGCGAATTTCCTGCAGGTCCTTGCCGATCTTCAGCTCGATGAGGCGCGCGGTCTCGCGCGTGTCCCAGTTGCGCACCGTATCGCGGATGTGATGCGTGAGGTAGCGCGCGAAATCGGGCGCCATCGCGCGCGCGGCGTCCTCGAGATGGTCGTTGAGCGACGCGCGCAGATCCGCATCGGCGGCCAGCGACTCGCCGAGCCAGCGGCCGGTCGCCGCCACCTTCGCATGCAGCGTCGAATCGGGGCGTTCGAGATCGTCGCGCAGCCACGCGCGCAGGCTGTCCCATAGCGCGTGGGTGTAGTCGTTGAGCGCGCTGCCTTCGCGCAGGCTCGCCTTGAGCTCCTCGCCCTTGCGCAGGAACGCGGGATCGCTCTTGAGCTGCACCACGAGCTTTTGCACCACCTCGTCGAACTTCTTGCGCAGCTCGTGCTCGCGGTCCTCGCTCACCTGCAGCAGCAAACGGTTCACCGAACTTTCCAGCACGCGCGCGCCGCTCTCGCCAATCCAGGTCGTGGGCAGCACTTTCTCGGTCCACGGAAACTCGCCCTTCAGGCCGTCGACGATGCGCGCCGACACGAACGCGCGCGTGCTCTCGTCGGCGAGCAACTGGCCGAGCTGGTCGAGCATCTGGTCGAGCAGTTCCTGGTGGCGGCCGTCTTTCGTGAGCGTGTCGAGAATCGCGCCCGCCGACTTAGAGAGATCGACCTTGTCGAGCGCGGCATAGAGGCCGTCGCGGATGAAGGCGCGGATGCGCGCGTCATCGGTGAGGCCGAGCAGACCCGACATCAGCCGCACCGCGTAGTCGCCGAGGCGCGGCGCGTTGTGCGGCGCCGTGAGCCACGACGAGAGCCGCTCGACCGGATCGTGGCGGCGGATCAGCCCGACGAGCGCATCGACGTTGAGAAACTTCTCGTGCACGAACACGGCGAGCTCGTCGGCGATGCGGTCCTTGTTGCGCGGAATCACGCCCGTGCGCGCCGCGATGAACGGAATCGGCACGCGCCGGAACAGCGCGACCACGGCGAACCAGTCGGCGAGCGCGCCCACCATGGCCGCCTCGCTCACCGCCTTGATGCCGTCGATCACGACGCCCGGCGGCGAAAGCGCCGTGACGACGAACACGAGCGCCGCCGCCACCAGCAAGAGGAGCGCGCGGCGCTTGGCGCGCTTAAGTTCGGCTTCGTCGTGGCTGGCTTCTGGCGTGGTCATGCGCGCTCGTGCATCGCGGTGCACCGTCGTGGTCGGGGAACCGCGACATTATGCGGCCAGCGCGCGGAGGGTGCGGTGTCGCTACACCACCGCCTTGCCGCCGTTCAAGTGGGCGATCCCCTGACGCGGCGAACGCAGCGGCCGCCGTTCAGGCCGACGACGTCTTGCGCCGCTGCGGCACGATCCGCCAGCCGAGGTTCACGCCCGCCGCCGCGAGCAGGATGAGCACGGCGCCCGCCACCTGGATCCACGCGAGGCGCTGCCCGAACGCGAAGCAATCGACGAGAATCGCCGCCACGGGGTAGATGAACGAGAGCGCGCCCGTCATCGCCGTGGGCAGCTTCTGGATCGCGCCGTAGAGCAGCACGTACATCACGCCCGTGTGCACGATGCCGAGCGTGACGATCTGCGCCCAGTGCACGCGCGTGGCCGGCAGCGTGCCGTAGTGGATGAACGGCGCGAGCGCGAGCGCGCCGAAGACCAGTTGCACGAGCGCGATCAGATGCGGCGGCGTGCCCTTGAGGTGCCGCGTGATGATCGACGAAATCGCATAGAGGAACGCGGCGCCCGCCGCGCAGGCGACGCCCTGCAGATATTGGCCCGGCACCGCGACCACGGCCGGCTGCACTTCCACCACGCCCACGAGCCCGACGAACGCGAGCACGAGCCACGCGACGGTGGACGCGCTCACGCGCTCGCCCAGCACGAGTGCGCCAAGGCCGACGAGCATGAACGGCTGCGTGTTGTAGACGGCGGTAGCCATCGAAATGGAGGCGCGCGAGTAGGCGGCGAACAGCAGCACCCAGTTGGCGACGATGGCCGCGCCGCCCGCGACGGCGAGCGCGAGCGTGCGCCAGGGCAGCTTGCGCCGGTAGAGGCCGAGCGCCGCGCAGACGAGCGCGAGCGTCGCGCCGCCCAGCACGCAGCGCATGAAGGCCACGTTGATCGGCGACTGCTGCGAATCGACCACCAGCCAGCCGATGGTGCCGCACATCAGCATCGCGGTGACCATCTCCGACGCGCCGCGGCGAACTTCTGGGGAAGCCATGAGTGAAAGCTCCTGGTGAGTATCTGCCTGGAAGTTTACTCAGTGCGGAGCACGGAATACATGGCTAAACTTAGGTGGAAATGGCTATGTGCCTTCGATCCGAAGGCAATCATTCAATCGAACGGGTGTAATCATGAACAAACGCTCCGCAGCGCCGCTGCCCGCTCCGCTCGACGAAATCGACCGCGCGCTGCTCGCCGCACTGGCCGAGGACGGGCGCGCGAGCGTGAGCGAGCTGGCTCGCCAGATCGGGCTATCGGCACCTAGCACGTCGGAGCGGCTGCGGCGGCTCGAGGCCCAGGGCGTGATCGGCGGCTACACGGTGCGTATCGACCCGCGCGCGCTCGGCTACACGCTGCAGGCCATCGTGCGCGTGAAGCCCATGCCGGGGCAGTTGCATCTGGTCGAAGAGGTGATCCGCCGCATTCCCGAGTTCATCGAATGCGACAAGGTCACGGGCGACGACTGCTTCATCGCCCGGCTCTATCTGCATTCGATCGAGCAGCTCGACGAGATTCTGAACAAGGTCACCGAGCGCGCGGAAACGAGCACGGCCATCGTCAAGTCGACGCCGGTGGCGCGGCGGCTGCCGCCGCTCGGCTGAGCGCGGCGCGCCTCGCCCGCGGTCCGCCTCGCCCGCGGGCCGCCTCGCCGTCATTCCTGGCGCTCGGTCGCCTCGAAGAACGACAGAATTTCGCCGACGAGCGCCTCGCTCGCCTCCTCGGGAATGTAGTGGCCGCACGCCAACGCGCGGCCGCTCACGTCGCGCGCCACCTTGCGCCACTCCGCGAGCGGATCGAAGCAGCGCTCGATCACGCCGTGCTCGCCCCACAGCACGCGCAGCGGGCAGCCCACCTTGTGGCCGCGCTCGATGTCGGCGCGATCGTGGTCGAGGTCGATGCCCGCCGAGGCGCGGTAGTCCTCGCACATCGCGTGCACCGCGCCGGGCTCGCGCAGCGCCGCGCGGTACGCGTCCAGCGCCTCGGGCGCGAACGGCGCGAGCCCCGCGTGGCGGCTGCCCATCACGCGCTCGATATAGGCATCGGAATTCGCGCCGATCAGCGTCTCGGGCAGCGGCTCGGGCTGGATCAGAAAGAACCAGTGGAAATAGCGCGTGGCGAACTCGCGGTCGGTCTGCTCGTACATGGCGAGCGTGGGCGCGATGTCGAGCAGCATCAGCCGCTCCACGGAATCGGCGTGGTCGAGCGCCATGCGATGCGCGACGCGCGCGCCGCGGTCGTGCGCGCAGACGAGAAAACGCTCGAAGCCGAAGTGGCGCATGACCTCGACCTGATCGGCGGCCATTGCGCGTTTCGAATAAGCCGCGTGACTCGCGTCGCTCGCGGGCTTGCCCGAGGCGCCATAGCCGCGCAGGTCGGTGGCGATCACGGTGAAATGCTGCGCGAGGTCCGCCGCGCAGCGATGCCAGATCATGTGCGTCTGCGGATGTCCGTGCAGCAGCAGGAGCGGCGGCCCTTCGCCGCCGCGGACTCCGTGAATCTCGACGCCATCCCCGGTGCGAACAGTGAAAGGCGTGTATCCCTCGAACGGCATGGCGCGTCTCCTCATTGTCTTTGTTTGGTCTGCGGATATTGTAGGAGCGGCATAGGGTGCGCCGTCTCAAATTCGGGCCCGAAAAGCTAGAAACCGAACACTCCCTCCACTCGCCCAAACCGCGCGCGCACCGTGTGCCGCAAGCCGCGCGCCTATAATCGAACGACCGTTTCAGCGGGTGCAGCATCCGCGATTTTTCGCCGATTTATAGCCTGAAGCCGCGCCGAAGTCCGGCCCCGAGCCGGCCCGGATCCCCCCTGCCGTCAGCAAGGAGACCCCGTCATGGCATTGCCCGCCGTCCTGCAGAACCTGTCGTTGCCCGTCGTCGGCTCGCCGATGTTCATCGTGAGCTACCCCGAGCTCGTGCTCGCGCAGTGCAAGGCGGGCATCGTCGGCTCGTTCCCGGCGCTCAACGCTCGGCCCGCCGAACTGCTCGACGCGTGGCTCACGCAGATCCAGCAACAGCTCGCCGAGCACAAGGCCGCGAACCCGGACGCCGTGATCGGACCGATCGCCGTGAACCAGATCGTGCATCAGTCGAATACACGGCTCGAGCACGACGTGCGCGTGTGCGTCGAGCATCAGGTGCCGATCTTCATCACGAGCCTGCGCGCGCCGCCGAGGGAACTGCTCGACGCCGTGCACAGCTACGGCGGCATCGTGCTGCACGACGTCATCAACCTGCGCCACGCGGCCAAGGCGCTCGAGGCGGGCGTGGAAGGCCTCATTCTCGTGGCGGCGGGCGCGGGCGGCCACGCGGGCACGACCTCGCCGTTCGCGCTCGTGGGCGAGGTGCGGCGCCTGTTCGACGGCCCCATCGTGCTCTCGGGCGCGATCGCCAACGGCGGCTCGATCCTCGCGGCGCAGGCCATGGGCGCCGATCTCGCGTACATGGGCACGCGCTTCATCGCCACGCGCGAGGCGCACGCCGTGGATGGGTACAAGCACGCGATCCTCGAAGCCAAGGCCGCCGACATCGTCTATACGAACCTCTTCACGGGCGTGCACGGCAACTACATCCGCGAGAGCATCGTCAACGCGGGGCTCGACCCGGACGCGCTGCCCGAGTCGGACAAGACGAAGATGAACTTCGGCGGCGACAAGGCCCGTGCGTGGAAGGACATCTGGGGCGCGGGCCAGGGCGTGGGGCTGATGGACGACGTACCGTCGGTGGCCGAACTCGTCGCGCGCCTGAAGAGCGAGTACGATGCCACGAAGGCACGGCTGGGGATCGGGCGCTGAGGCGCCCCAGGCCTCACTTCACATCGGGCGCGGCGCGCGCCGCGGCCTCGCGAATCGCCTCGATGCCGGGCCATAGCGCGCGCTCGCCAAAGCGCGCCGCGAGGAAATCCACGAACGAGCGCACCTTCGCCGAAAGATGGCGCCGGCTCGCGTAGACGGCATAGATGGGCAGCTCACGCGGCGGCAGCGCGTCGACGAGCAGCGGCACGAGACGGCCATCCGCGATGTCGTCGCCGATCACCTCGGTGCCGAGCATCGAGAGCCCGCCGCCCTGGAGCAGCACCACGCGCAGCGCTTCCAGATGGTTGACGATCAGATTGCCGCCCGGCTTCGGGCGCGCGTGCGCCTCCGTGAACGGCGCAAGTTCGGCCGCCGACGCGCCCGCGTAATGGACGAACTTGTGCTGCGCGAGATCGGCAACACTCTTGGGCACGCCGTGGCGGCGCAGATACTCGGGCGCGGCGCACAGCACGATATGCGCGGTGGCGAGCGGCCGCGCAATCAGCGACGACGACTTCAGCCCCGAAGGCGATGCGCGGATCGCCACGTCGAAGCCTTCGTCGATCAGCTCGACCACGCGGTCCGAGAGCGTAATATCGACGGTGACCTGCGGGAAATCGGCCGCGTACTCGGCCACTGCGCCCATCACGTGGCGCAGGCCGAACGCCGTGAGCGACGACACGCGCAGGCGCCCCTGCGGCACCACGCTCGCGGCGCCCACGGCCTGGCCGGCCTCGTCGAGTTCGGTGAGCGCCTGGGCCACGCGCTCGTAGTATTCGCGGCCCGCCTCGGTGGGCGCGACGCGGCGCGTCGTGCGGTTCAACAGGCGCGCGCCGAGCTGCTGCTCGAGATGCATCACGTGCTTGCTCGCCATGGCCGCGGACATGTCCATGCGCTCGGCCGCCGCGACGAAGCTCCCCGCCTCCACCACGTGCCGGAACACTTTCATGCTGACGAGGGTATCCATCGCGCCATTCTTTCCGCAAAAATCGGGTTAATCAGGAAATAATCTCCAATATTGTGCGCGCTTTATCAATTACTGGTAGCCAAACGCGCAGCGCACACCGCCGCCAGCCGCGGACGGGGCGCAAAAAAACCCCGCGCTGCGAATAGCGCGGGGTTTGGGGATTCCGGCTTGATACGCGGCGACGCCTAGAACTTCGCGCGCAGGCCCACGCCGTAGGTCTGACCCGACGACATGTTGTCGTAGTGGTCGTACATATAGGCCGCGTAGACGTCGGTGCGCTTCGAGAGCGGGTAGTCGTAGCCGACGGCCGCGGTGTTGTGCGTCTGGTTCAGGCCGCCGCTGTCACGCGAGTACGCGTACGAGGCCATCACCGTGCCCGGGCCGACCGGCACCGAGACGCCGCCCTGGGCCGTGTTCACGTGCCAGCTGCTGATGTCGCTGTTGTCGTTCGTGTACATGTACTGGCCGAAGAACTTCACGTACTTCAGGTCGTACGACAGGCCGACTTGCGCGACGCCCTGGCTGCGCAGGCCAACGATGGTGGTGTCGCCGCTCACGATGCTGCCGATGTCGCCCGGCGTGTTGTTGAAGTTCACGTACTGGTAGACCGCCGTCGCGGCGAACGGGCCATGGAAGTACAGCGCCTGGACGCTCCACTTCTTCTTGCCGTTCTCGCCGGCCTGGTTGCCGAGCGAGTACACGGCCGTGCCCGACAGGCCGTTGAAGTTCGGCGTCGAGTACTGGATCGAGTTGCTCCAGCCCGAGTCGCCCACCACGCCCTGGTCGGTCGTGTAGGTCGGGAACGTCGAGAGCCCGAGGTACACGTGGTACACCATCGGCGAGAAGGTGTACGAATCGACGAACGGGTTGAACAGAATCGTCGAGACGAACAGCGGCGTCGTCACGCGGCCCGCCGTGAGCGTACCGTACGGCGATTCGAGGCCGACGTAAGCGTTACGCGCGAAGAAGGTGTCGCCCTGGAAGCGGCCGTCCTGGCCGTTCTGCGCGCGGAAGAAGCTTTCCAGCGCGAAGACCGCCTTGTAGCCGCCGCCCAGATCCTCGGCGCCCTTCAAGCCAAAGTAGGACGTCGACATGCCGCCGCCGCCGACGTTCCAGGCCGTCTGGCCGCCCGGGAAGCGCGTCGCTCCGACCCACTCGTCGACCTGACCATAAAGCTGGACGCTCGACTGCGCGAATGCCGACGACGAAGCGGCGGCAAGCACAGCGGCAATGACACCCGCCTTGAGGGGCGTACGCAGCGTCGTACGCAGCGCGCGGCTGACGGCTTTTTTCATGGGTTCTCCTGTCCTTGTCAAAAAGAGTGATTGGCGGCTTTGGCGCTCGCGCAAACCGTTTGTTATCTCGTCGTTCGCAGGCGTGGCCGTTCTGGGCGGGACCATCTTTGCGGACCATTTTTATGGACAAAAATATCGGTTGTTATCGCCGGTATATCGGCCCGAGTAGATTGCCCCCGGCAAACCCCGGCTCGGCCGATTCCGGCGCCCTTTTCGTCGCGTTGCAGCATGCACGGGCATCGGGCTTGCGGCCCGCGTGGACTGGACCTCGGCCCGGTTTTTGCTGTGTTCCGGCCGCGCCGATCAGGCGCCGCCTCGACGAAGCCGAGATTTGATGATGAAAGGGCACGGTATGACGAGAGGTTTCCCACAAAGTGTGGTATCCACGCGTCAGTTTTGAGCTGCGGAAAGGACGAGCGGCGCCGGTTGAATCGCTTCCCGAACCCCGTTTGCGGACGATTTCGGGTGGATTTCAGGCGGATTTGAGCGGTGCTTGCGGGCCGGGCGGGGAAAAAGCTGCGAGAAAAGCCCCGCTTGGGAGCGATGGGCGATGCGCCAGAAACCGTGGCGAACGGTCAGAACGGAAGAGGAAATTGCGGCTAGTTGCGATAAGGCGTCTGCATCGGCGGACGGGGCACGTCGCCGCCATTGCGCGGGAACGGACGGAGTGCGCCGCGCTCTTCGTTATAGCGTGCGACGTCTTCGCGAATGGAGCCCGCGCGCACCGGCGAGTCGGCCGGCGGATGGGGGACCTGGCGCGCTTCCGCGCTTACGGGCTGGATCGGGCCGTGGTAGCCGCCGAAGCCATTGCCATAGGGATTGCCGTACGGGTTGCCGCTGAAGCCGCCGCCGCGACGCTCCGCCTGGCGGCCGCCGCCCTGGCGCTCGCGCCAGCCGCCCTGGTCGGCCACGCGCATCGGTCCCGCGCCGTAGCGCTCGCGCGGCGCGCCGCCGCGCTGGCCGCCCCACTGCATCGGCATGGCCGCGCGCGGGGCTTCGTGCATCATCGGTGCGGACTGGAAGCCGCCGCCATGGAACCCACCACCGTGGGCAGTGAACGCAGGCTGTGCATGGGCGAACGCAACGAGGGCCGCTAATCCGGCCCCCACGATCCACTGTCCCATCCGTAACAACCCTGCGCGCATTTGTGTCGATCACCTGCCCGACGTTCAGCATGGCTTATCGCCATTCGGGCCATGGCGGGCCGTTCCGGGAAGCCCACGTATGTCGCGCAACGATTGCTGCCGCAACGGTTTTTTGAACATTCCTTGACGGTAATTTATGGGCGTCCCGAAGGGGTGTCGAGCCAAAAAGTGTTATGTCCTCGGAAGGGTTGTAACACCATGTTACTGCACGATTTTTCGGTGTTTGGGGCCATGTCGGCCGGGCCTGTTTCATGCGCAACACGGGCTGCGCGAATGCCGCCGGAGGCTTTGCTGGCGCGGCTTTGCGGGCAGCGAACGCGCACACTTTTTGTCGTACTTTTCGTCGCGCCTGGCGCCGGGTCTTTTGCATGACGAATGAATCCTGGCGACGCGCGCCAGCGCCCGTTGTCTCGCGCCGACCACACCGTCCCTGCGGCTCCTGGAATCCGCCCGCTCATGCGCAGCACTCATTAATCGATTCTTCAAATGAATTTGCTTTTTCAATCGGCTTGCGCCGACAATAGACATCCCGATTCCCCCGTGGCGCCCCGATCGAAGAAGCGCGCCGCGTTGCGCACTTGAGACTGTCCGATGGCTCGTCCGAAATTCCTGCCCGATAACTTCACGCTGTGCCTCATCGGCACGGTGACGCTCGCCAGCCTGCTGCCCGTGCACGGCCAGGCCGCCACGCCCTTCAACTGGCTCACCAATGTCGCCGTGGGGCTGCTGTTCTTCCTGCACGGCGCCAAGCTTTCGCGCGAGGCGATCGTCGCGGGCGCCACGCACTGGCGCCTGCACATCGTCGTACTGGCGAGCACCTTCGTACTGTTTCCGGTGCTCGGGCTGGTGCTCAAGCCCGTGCTCTCGCCGCTCGTCACGCCCGCGCTCTATATGGGCGTGCTGTTCCTCTGCACGCTGCCCTCGACCGTGCAGTCGTCCATCGCGTTCACCTCGATCGCGCGCGGCAACGTGCCGGCCGCCGTGTGCAGCGCGTCGGCATCGAGCCTGATCGGCATCTTCGTCACGCCGGCGCTCGTGAGCCTCATCGTGACGAATCAGAGCGCGGGCGGCACCTCGGCCTGGCATACGGTCTGGAACATCGTGCTGCAGCTGCTCGTGCCGTTCGTCGCGGGGCAACTGCTGCGGCCCGTGATCGGCCGCTGGATCGAGCGCAACAAGGGCGTGCTCAAGTTCGTCGATCAGGGCTCGATTCTGCTCGTGGTCTACGGCGCGTTCTCGGAGGCCATCAACGAAGGACTCTGGCACCACACGCCGCTCGCGGCGCTCGGCGGTCTCGTCGTGGTCAGCGCGGTGCTGCTCGCGCTGGCGCTCGGCGCCACCATGTTCGCGAGCAAGAAGCTCGGCTTCTCGCGCGCCGACCAGATCACGATCATCTTCTGCGGCTCGAAGAAGAGCCTCGCGGCCGGCGTGCCGATGGCCAAGGTGATCTTCGCGTCGAGCGCCGTGGGCGCGGTGGTGCTGCCGCTCATGCTGTTCCACCAGATCCAGTTGATGGTGTGCGCGGCGCTCGCGCAACGCTGGGGCGAGCGCGACATGAGCGCCGAGCGCGCCGAAGCCGGCGACGAGTCGCGCGCAGGCCGCGGCGAGCAGGCGGCGGCGGGACGGCGGTAAGCAGCAAGCCGCGAGCGGAGCGGCATGGGAAATTCATCCACGGCTGCGCTCCCTCCTCGGCCCAAGGTCTCACCCCGCTTTTCCAAACGGCGAATCTCCGCCAGCCGCTTTGCTTGCGCTGGCGACTCCTCTCGCGAAGGACACCTCTTCGTCCCGCGCGTGCGCACAAACAACAGCGCAAACGTTCCCCTCCCCCATCCCTCCCTCTTTCTCCGCGTCTGTCATCAAAAGTTCATTCAATTGGCAGACGCTGCTGCCGTTAATTCCGTCGTCCAAGCCTGACCGGCTCTATCCATGTCTGCACGCGCGTCCACGCCGCCCGCCCCGCTGGCTCCCGTGGCTCCGGTGGCCTCGTTGCCGCCAATGGCCCCGATGGCAGCCCCTTCAAGCATCGAGACCCTGATCGCCCAGCGCCAGTTGCGCGCCGTCTTCCAGCCGATCGTCGATTTCGACGATGGCGCCATCCTCGGCTACGAGGGCCTCATTCGCGGGCCGGCCGGCTCGCCTCTCGAAACCCCCGCGGCACTCTTCGCGCACGCCAACGCGGCGCGCTGCACGACGGCCCTCGAACGCGCCGCCGCCACCACCTGCATGGCCGCGTTCGCGCGGCTCGGCTGCACCGGCAAGCTGTTCCTGAATTTCAGCGCCAACGCGCTGCGCGAGCTCACCGCCTCGGGCCGCGACGCGCTCGCGCTGTTCGACGGCATCGCCCCTCATCGCGTCGTGGTCGAGCTCACCGAGCAAAGCGCCATCGACGACCTGCGCGACTTCGCGCACGTGGTCGCGGCGCTGCGCGCGGCCGGCGCGCAATTCGCGCTCGACGACTACGGCAGCGCGAACGCGAGCATGTATCTGTGGGTCCAGTTGCATCCCGACATCGTGAAGATCGATCGCTTCTTCATCCACGACATCGCCAGCGACGCGCTCAAGTTCGAAGCCGTGCGCGCGATGCAGCACTTCGCGCAGGCGAGCGGCGCGCGGCTCGTGGCCGAAGGCATCGAAAACGAGGCCGATCTGATCGTGCTGCGCGACATGGGTATCACCTGCGGCCAGGGCTTCTTCTTCGGCCGTCCCGCCGAAGAGGCGCCGCGCACGCTCGTATGGAAGCGAGGCGATCGCGTCGCTCGCCGCCGTCGCCAAGCGGCGCGCGAAGCAGGACGCGCGCGGACTGGTGGTGATCGACGGCGGCAGCAGCACGACGCTGTTGCCCGCGCACTGAAACGCGAACTGCATCGGCGCCGGATACAAATCGGCGCCCGACCCACGCCCATCAGGGCAGGAACGAAAGAGGCCGGCGCGGAGTGATCCGCGCCGGCCTCTTTGCGCTGGGAAACAAGGCAATGCGCGTCTAGACGCGCCCGTTCAGCACGAGCCACAACATGACGATTACACCCGCGCCCACGGTGCCCGCTGGCCCGTAGCCCCACGTGCGGCTGTACGGCCACGCGGGCACGCAGGCCAGCAGAAGCAGGACCATGAACAGCAGGAGATAGATGCCGTGCACGAGGCCTCCGGCGCCAAACGGTGACCTGCGAGATTGCGCAACCGCCGTTCCCGGCCGGCTTGTTTAGTTAATTTTACTAAACATCTAAATTTACGTTTATTCACGTAATTACGGGTATTTCCGGGGGTTTTTAAACCTCTGTCAACGTTGTGTGCCGATGTTTTTACTATACAATCGCCGCAACCCTGACCATATCGCGGCGCGCACCTTGCAGGCACGCCCGCCGCGCGGCGTCAGCCAAGCGCAGACAGGAACCATGGCGACAACCATTCGCGACGTCGCGCAGGCGGCCAACGTGTCGATCGGCACGGTCTCCCGCGCGCTGAAGAACCAGCCGGGCTTATCCGAGCTCACGCGCGCGCGCATCGTCGAAGTCGCGCGCTCGCTCGGCTACGACTGCGGGCAACTGCGGCCGCGCATCCGCCGCCTCACGTTCCTGCTGCATCGCCAGCACAACAATTTCGCCGCGAGCCCGTTCTTCTCACATGTCCTGCATGGCGTGGAAGACGCCTGCCGCGAGCACGGCATCGTGCCCGCGCTGCTCACCGCCGGTCCCGCCGACGACACCATCGAGCAGTTGCGCCTGCACGCGCCCGACGCCATCGCCGTGGCCGGCTTCGTGGAGCCCGAGACGCTCGCCGCGCTGGTCGCGCTGCAGCGCCCGCTCGTGCTGATCGACCTGTGGGCGCAGGGCCTGCGCTCGGTGAACATCGACAACGCCGCGGGCGCCGCGCTCGCGATGCATCATCTGTTCGGTCTCGGGCGGCGGCGCGTGGCGTTCATCGGCGGGTCGCTCGCGCACTACAGCATTGCCCAGCGCGCGCTCGGCTACCGGCGCGCGTTCTTCGAAGCGGGGCTGCTGTTCGATCCGTCGCTGGAAACCAGCATCGACGGCGGGCTCGATCCCGACACCGGCGCGGCGCTCGAGATGCAGCGCCTGATCGAAGACGCGCGGCGCGCGTGCGGCCCGATGCCCGACGCCGTGTTCGCCTACAACGACGCCGCCGCGCTCGCCGCGATGCGCGTATGCCAGGCCTTCGGCCTGCGCGTGCCGCAGGATATCGCGATCGTCGGCTTCGACGACATTCCCGGCGCCGCGCACGCCACGCCCGCGCTTTCGACGATCGCCGTCGACAAGGAAGCGCTCGGGCGTCGCGGCGTCGAGCTGCTGCTCGAAGAAGCGCCCGAGACGAGCGAGCTCGTGCTGCCCGTGCGGCTCGTCGAGCGCGCGAGCACCCTTGCGGGCGAGCGCACGTCCGCCGCCTGTACCGTTGTGAACGCGCCGTTGCGCGCCGTGCCGCAAGCCGGCCATACCCTGCTGAAGCCACGCCAAGCCTGGTCAAGCCCAGCCAAGACGAGAAAGCCATGACGCAGCCTTCCAACGCCGTCCCCTCCCAGGAGGCCAGGCACGCCCCGGCCGCCCAACCGGTTGAAGCGGCCCGTGCGAACGTACAAGCGAACGTCCAGGCAAGCGCCACGGCGCCCGTGGTCGCGAGCTTTCGCGACCGCGCGTTCCTGCTCGGCCATGTCGAGGACACGCTGCGCTTCTACGCGCCCAACGTGTTCGACAGCACGGGCGGCTTCTTCCACTATTTCCGCGACGACGGCTCGATCTACAACGCGCACTCGCGCCACCTCGTGAGCAGTTGCCGCTTCGTCTTCAACTACGCGATGGCGTACCGCGCGTTCGGCGACCCGCTTCACCTCGAATACGCGCGCCACGGCCTGCAGTTCCTGCGCGAAGGCCATTGGGACCCGCATCACCAGGGCTACGACTGGGAGATCGACTGGCGCGACGGCAAGAAGCGCACGCTCGACGCGGCGCGCCACTGCTACGGCCTCGCATTCGTGCTGCTCGCGTACTCGCACGCGGCGATGGCGGGCATCGAAGAAGCCCGGCCGATGATCGCCGCCACCTTCGAGCTGATGGAGCACCGCTTCTGGGACGGCGCGGCGGGCCTTTACGCCGACGAGGCCAGCGCGGACTGGATCGTGTCGAGCTATCGCGGCCAGAACGCGAACATGCACACCACCGAGGCGCTGCTCGCGGCCTACGAGGCCACCGGCCACCTCGTCTATCTCGACCGCGCGGAGCGCGTCGCGTCGAACATCACGCTGCGCCAGGCGAAGCTTTCGCAAGGCCTCGTGTGGGAGCACTTTCACGCCGACTGGTCGGTGGACTGGCATTACAACGAAGAGGACAGCTCGAACATCTTCCGTCCGTGGGGCTTCCAGCCGGGGCACCAGACCGAATGGGCGAAGCTGCTCATGATCCTCGAGCGCCATCGTCCGCTGCCGTGGCTGCTGCCGCGCGCGATCGAGCTGTTCGACGCGGCCATGGCGCACGCATGGGACGATGATCACGGCGGGCTCTACTACGGCTTCGGCCCGGACGGCACGGTGTGCGACCACGACAAGTACTTCTGGGTCCAGGCCGAGACCTTCGCCGCGGCCGCGCTGCTCGCGAAGCGCACCGGCAACGAGCGCTTCTGGGACTGGCACGACGAGATCTGGCGTTATAGCTGGGCGCACTTCGTCGATCATCGCTACGGCGCGTGGTATCGCATCCTCACCTGCGACAACCGCAAGTACAGCGACGAGAAAAGCCCCGCGGGCAAGACCGATTACCACACGATGGGTGCTTGCTACGAAGTCCTGAATGCGTTGCCGGGCCGCGGCATGGCGCCCGTCATCGGGCAAGAGGGGGGACGCGAGGCGGCCGTCGCGCAGGCGAACGGCGCGGACGGCAGCGTGTAAGCGGCCGAAGACCTGGCGAGGCAACGCGCGGCAAAAGCGACGCAACGGCAACGCAATGGCGATGCAAAATCGACGCAACAGCAACGCAACCGCGTAGCAACATCGACGCAACAGCGATCGACGCAACAGCGCAGCAACAGGCGAAGGAACAAGCGATGAGCACCTGCAGCACTGGCCCCGACTTCTCGTCCGGCTTCCCCGCGTTCATCTCGGCGGGCGACATCCTCACCGATCTCGTGCGCGGCCCCGCGCCCGAAGGCGTGGCGCACGCGCCGGGCGCGCCAGGCATGGATTCGCACTGGCGCGCGCACCCTGGCGGCGCGGGCTGGAACGTGGCGCGCGCGGTGGCGCGCCTCGGCCTGCCCACGGCATGCGTGGGCTCGCTCGGCACCGACAACTTCTCCGACGAGCTCTGGAACGCGAGCGTCGCCGCCGGCCTCGACATGCGCTTCATGCAGCGCGTCGCGCGCGCGCCGCTGCTCGCGATCGTGCATCAGACGCATCCGCCCGCGTATTACTTCATCGGCGAGAACAGCGCCGACCTCGCCTTCGATCCCGCCAAGCTGCCCGAAGGCTGGCGCGCGCATGCGAAGTGGGCGCACTTCGGCTGCATCAGCCTCGTGCGTCAGCCGCTCGGCGAAACGCTCGCGACGCTCGCCGCGGAGTTGCGCGCGGCCGGCGTGAAGATCAGCTTCGACCCGAACTACCGCAACCTGATGGCGCACGGCTATGCGCCGATCCTGCACCGCATGGCCGCGCTCGCCGACCTCATCAAGGTCTCCGACGAAGACCTGCGCATGCTGTTCGCCGACAAGACCGAAGCGCAGGCCATTGCCGCCATGCGCGAGCTGAACCCCGCCGCGACGCTGCTCGTCACGCGCGGCGCGCAGCCCGCGACGCTCTATGCCGGCGACGCCGTGATCGAGGCGGCCCCGCCGCGCGTCGAAGTGGCCGATACGGTCGGTGCGGGCGACGCCTCCATCGGCGGATTGCTGTTCAGCCTGATGAGCGCGCCCAGGCGCGACTGGCGCCAGCATCTGGCGTTCGCGCTCGCGGCCGGCGCCGCGGCGTGCCGCCGGCCCGGCGCGCATTCGCCCACGCTCGACGAAGTCGTCGCCCTGCTCGCGGACTAGCGCTGGCGCCCGATGCGCGGCGCACGGCTGACATGAAAGCGCCGCGCCGGCGTCATATGCGTGCCCCGCAGGCGCCCGGTCAACGTGCTAGCATGGAATTTCCTTCCACGAGGAGCCCGCTATGGAAGACGTCACCTACACCAAGGGGATCTACACAGCAGTCGCCTCCGTGCGGCCCATGAACGCTGGCCTCTATCAGGGCCTGGTCTCCCTGGCGCGCGACGACGGCGAGGAACTCGAGAACGCGATCTACGAAGTGGACAGCGCCTCGGGCACGCCGGAAGAAGCTCTGGAAGAGGCCAAGGCGCTCGCGCATCGCCTCCTTGGCGAGCTCGAACTCTAAAGTCTGAAGGTGCAAGAACGAGGCAAGCGCGGAGCGGAGACCCCGTCCTCCACGCGCCTCTGCGGGGGCCCTCGCAACGGGCCGGCGCTCGCGCACGAACGGGTTTCACCCGGAGCCTGTGCATACCGGTAACGGGCTCCGCAGGCAAGCTGTGCATGGGAGCGCACCCGGCGCCAGCCAGGCACCCACCAGGCGCCAACGCGGCACCCGGTGCGTTCGACAGGAGATGACCATGGCCGAACAGCTCTTTCTCTATGGCGTCTACGCCATCCACGTGCATCCGCTCGAACTGCAGGGCGCGCGCTGGGACGCCGAATATCAGATCACGCACCGCGACAAGGCCGTGCAGCCGTGGGTCACGATCGGCGGCAACGCGGGCTTCCAGGCGCCCTCCGAGGCCGTCGACGCGGCGCGCCGTCAAGCCATCGCCGACATCGAGCACGGCGCCGGCATTCCGAAGCCGCGCGCATTTCCGTGACTCGCGCGGGCCACCGCGCCCGCATCCGAACGCTCACTTGACCGCGCGCAGGGCCGCCGCGCGCGTGAGCGCTTGTCCGGCCTTCGCGGGATTGCTACGCTTGCCTCCTCATTTCGGCTCCCGAAGAAGGCATCGCCATGACACCCGAAACGCCGGAGCGCAACGCATCCGGAAATGCCAGCGGCCCCGCCGCGATGCCCGCCATGTCCGCCGCGGCAACCACCGCCGCCCCCCGCGCGCCCGAGCCCGAAGTCCATCAAGGCAGTCCGCGCAAGCTGGCATTCGGCTCGCGGCAGATTCTCGTCTATGGCATGCCCGTGCAGACCTGGCGCGACTTCTACCACTTCGCGCTGACGATGCGCTGGCCCACGTTCTTCGCCTCGCTCGCCGGGGTCTTCATGCTGCTCAACGGCATCTTCGCGTGCCTCTATCAGCTCGGCACGGCGCCCATCGCCAACCAGTTCCCGCACGGCTTCCTCGGCGCGTTCTTCTTCAGCGTCGAAACGCTCGCGACGGTCGGCTACGGCGACATGCATCCGCAAACCCTCTATGCGCACCTCGTCGCCACGCTCGAAATCTTCGTGGGCATGTCGAGCGTCGCGTTGGCCACGGGGCTCGTGTTCGCACGCTTCTCGCGCCCGCGCGCGAAGATCCTGTTCGCGCGCCAGATGGTCGTGCATCCGATCGAAGGCCACATGACGCTGATGGTGCGCGCCGCCAATGCGCGCCAGAACGTGATCGCCGAAGCCCAGGCGAAGCTGCGCCTGATCCGCGTCGAGACCTCCTCGGACGGCTACACCGCGCGGCGCATCTACGACCTCAAGCTCGTGCGCTCGGAGCACCCGCTCTTCACGCTCGGCTGGAACCTCATGCACATCATCGACGAGTCGAGTCCGCTGTTTGGCGCCACGGCCGAATTGCTCGCGAGCCAGCACGCGGCGCTGCACGTCGTGATCGAGGGGTCGGACGAGTCGACCGCGCAGACCATGCAGGCCCGCCACATCTGGTCCGACGCGCAGATCCGCTGGCAGCACCGCTACGTCGACCTGATGAGCGACGTGGACGGCGTGAGCGTCATGGACTACGCCCACTTTCACGACGTCGTGGCGTTCGACGACTCGCAGCCGTACGGCCCGCACGTAATCTGAATCCAGCCGGCCGGCGGGTGCCCCCAAAGCGCCCCAAACGTGCCCCCAACGCGCCCTCAAAACCTGTCAGGGAAATCCTTCTCAAAATTCGCCCCCGGCGGGCAGCCTGTCGCGCGAATCGCACCCGCACCCGGTCAGTTAGCAAAATATTTCCGTCATTGGCGCGAAAAAATAGAGTCTTCTTCGCCGCCCTCCACAAAGGGCGTACGACAGCAATAAATGGAGACTCCCCATGACCGCGCGCCCCGCGTTCGGCGATACGCCCGCCACGCCCCCTCTCGCCGATTACAAGCTCACCGACAACCTCACCGCCACGCGCGGCCGCATCTTCCTCACCGGCACCCAGGCGCTGATCCGCCTGCCGCTGATGCAGCGCGCGCTCGACCGCGCGCTCGGGCTGAACACGGCGGGCTTCATCAGCGGCTATCGCGGCTCGCCGCTCGGCATGGTCGACCAGCAGGCCTGGAAGGCAAAGAAGCTGCTCGAAGCCGCCGACGTGCGCTTCCTGCCCGCCATCAACGAGGAGCTGGGCGGCACGGCCGTGCTCGGCACTCAGCGCGTGGAAGCCGACCCCGAGCGCACCGTCGAAGGCGTGTTCGCGATGTGGTACGGCAAGGGCCCCGGCGTCGATCGCGCCGGCGACGCGCTCAAGCACGGCAACGCCTATGGCTCGTCGCCGCACGGCGGCGTGCTCGTGGTGGCGGGCGACGATCACGGCTGCGTGTCGTCGTCGATGCCGCATCAGAGCGACTTCGCGATGATGGCGTGGCACATGCCCATCGTGAATCCGTCGAACATCGCCGACATGCTCGAATTCGGCCTCTACGGCTGGGCGCTCTCGCGCTACTCGGGCGCATGGGTCGGCTACAAGGCGATTTCGGAGACGGTGGAATCGGGCTCGACCGTCGATCTCGACGCGCTGAAGACAGACTGGCAAGCGCCCGACATGGCAACCGCGGGCCTCACGCCGCCGCCGGGCGGCCTGCACAACCGCTGGCCCGATCTGCCGAGCCTCGCGATCGAGCAGCGCCTCGCGGCCAAGCTCGACGCCGTGCGCCTGTTCGCGCGGGCGAACAGCATCGACAAATGGATCGCGCCGAGCCCGCATGCGAACGTGGGCATCGTGACCTGCGGCAAGGCGCATCTGGATCTCATGGAGACGCTGCGCCGCCTCGATCTCACCATCGACGATCTCGATCGCGCGGGCGTGCGCATCTACAAGGTGGGGCTCTCGTTCCCGCTGGAGATGTCGCGCCTCGACGCCTTCGTCTCCGGCCTCACCGACGTGCTCGTGATCGAGGAGAAAGGCCCCGTGATCGAGCAGCAGATCAAGGACCATCTCTACAACCGCAAGGAGGGCGCGCGCCCGACCATCGTCGGCAAGCACGGCGAGGACGGCACGCTGCTGCTCTCCGAGCTCGGCGAGCTGCGCCCCTCGCGCATCCTGCCCGTGTTCGCCGCGTGGCTCGCGAAGCACAAACCCGCGCTCGACCGCCGCGAGCGCGTGGTCGACCTCGTTGCGCCGCAGATCCTCTCGAACGTCGCCGATGCGGTGAAGCGCACGCCCTACTTCTGCTCGGGCTGCCCGCACAATACCTCGACGAAGGTGCCCGAAGGCTCGATCGCGCAAGCGGGGATCGGCTGTCACTTCATGGCGTCGTGGATGGAGCGCGACACCACGGGCCTGATCCAGATGGGCGGCGAAGGCGTGGACTGGGCCGCGCATTCGATGTTCACGAATACGCGCCACGTGTTCCAGAATCTCGGCGATGGAACCTACTTTCATTCAGGTATCCTTGCGATTCGCCAGGCCGTGGCCGCGAAGGCCAACATCACCTACAAGATCCTCTACAACGACGCCGTGGCGATGACGGGCGGCCAGCCCGTGGACGGCAGCATCTCGGTGCCGCAGATCGCGCGCCAGGTGGAGGCCGAAGGCGTCTCGCGCTTCGTGGTAGTGAGCGACGAGCCCGAGAAATATAACGGCCATCACGGCCTGTTCCCGAAGGGCACGACGTTCCACCATCGCAGCGAGCTCGACACCGTGCAGCGCGAATTGCGCGAAACGCCGGGCGTGACCGTGCTGATCTACGACCAGACCTGCGCCGCCGAAAAGCGCCGCCGCCGCAAGAAGGGCGAATTTCCCGACCCGGACAAGCGTCTGTTCATCAACGAGGAAGTCTGCGAAGGCTGCGGCGACTGTGGCGTGCAATCGAACTGCCTCTCGGTCGAGCCCGTGGAAACGGAGCTGGGCCGCAAGCGACGCATCGATCAGTCGTCGTGCAACAAGGACTATTCGTGCGTGAACGGCTTCTGCCCGAGCTTCGTGACCATCGAAGGCGGCAAGCTCAAGAAGGCCGCGGGCGCCGCGTTCGATCCAGAGACGCTGGCCGCGCGCGTGAGTGCGCTGCCGGTTCCGGCCACGCATCTGGACAACGCGCCCTACGACATCCTCGTGACCGGCGTGGGCGGCACCGGCGTGGTGACGGTGGGCGCGCTCATCAGCATGGCCGCGCATCTGGAAGGCAAGAGCGCATCGGTGCTCGATTTCATGGGCTTCGCGCAGAAGGGCGGCTCGGTGCTCTCGTTCGTGCGTTTTGCGGCGACCGATGCGCTGCTCAACCAGGTGCGCATCGACACCCAGCAGGCCGATCTGCTGCTCGCCTGCGACATGGTGGTGGGCGCGAGCGCCGACGCGCTGCAGACCGTGCGCCACGACCGCACGCGCATCGTCGTGAACACGCACGAGATTCCGAACGCGGCGTTCGTGCAGAACCCCGACGCGAATCTGCACGCCGACGCGCTGCTCGCAAAGATGCGTCATGCGGCGACCAACGGCGCGACGCCTGCGCAAGATCCGCTTTCGGTCTGCGATGCACAGGCACTCGCGCAACGCTATCTGGGAGACACGATCGGCGCGAACATCGTGATGCTCGGCTTCGCGTGGCAGCTCGGCCTCGTGCCCGTTTCGCTCGCGGCGCTCACGCGTGCGATCGAATTGAACAACGTGGCCGTGCAGGCGAATCTGTTCGCGTTCTCGATCGGTCGTCTCGCTGCCGCGGATAAAGCCGCGCTCGAAGCACTGGATACGCAACGCGCGGCGGCAGCAAAAGCCACGGTGCGCAAGCTCACGCAAACGCTCGACGAACTGATCGCCGACCGCGAGCAGCGCCTTCTCGACTACGGTGGCGCGGGCTACGTGAAGCGTTACCGCGCGCTGGTCGATTCAGCACGCGGCGCCGATAAATCCGCCGATCAAGCGCTCGCGCGCGCCGTCGCGAACACGTTCTATCGACTGCTCGCGGTGAAGGACGAATATGAAGTGGCGCGCCTGCACGCCGATCCGGCCTTCCGCGCCGCGCTCGAAGCGCAGTTCGAAGGCAAGGCAGGCAGCGACTTCACGGTGAAGTTCAATCTCGCGCCTCCGCTCATCGCTCGTGAGAAAAACGGCCAGCATCCTCGCAAGATGCAGTTTGGGCAGTGGCTCTGGGGCGCGTTCGGACTCCTGAAGAAAGGCCGTAGCGTGCGCGGCACGTGGCTCGATCCGTTCGGCAAGACGCTCGAGCGCCGCATGGAACGCGCCCTCGCCAACGACTACGAAGCGACGCTGCGCGGCGCGCTCGCGGGCGTCACCGCCGAGAAGGCCGCCGATCTCGTGAAGTTCGCGAGCCTGCATCAGCGCGTACGCGGCTATGGCCACGTGAAGCTCGCGAATCTCGCCTCGGTCAAGCGCAGCGAGCGCGAACTCGCCGCGCGCCTGAATATCGACGTGAAGACGAGCGCGGCTGTTAATGATGCGTTGGCCTCATTCAAGGGCGCAGGCGCATTGCGCGGGATTCCGGTGGTGGTCGCCAAATAAGCCGTGCATTGAGATGCAAGGCGAACGAACGGCGCGAGTGCCTCACGACACTTGCGCCGTTTTTTTCGTCGAGTTTTTTCGTCCAACCAGCCGGCTCGCTCGCCTCGCGCTCAGGCCAGTTCCTCCGCCAGCCAGTCCACGTCGCCACACAGCACGCACAGGCGATCGCCCACCTGCACCGCCATCGAGAGCGTCACGCAGGGCATCGCCTCGTTGATCGACAGATACGGAGGACTCGCATGCACGCGCCCCGGCGCCACCAGCGCCGCGCGGAAGTACGGCCGGCGCAGCCAGTTCGCGCCTTGCGCGTCGTCGAGCGGCAAGAAGCGCGCGTCGTGCTCGGCGCGATCCACGCGCAGCACCACGTTGCGCCCCGCCTGCCGCCCGTTCGCGTCGAGCAAAAAGCAGCGCGCCGCATGATCGAGCGCCAGGAAATTCCAGCACACCTCTTCAAGCGCTTCCCCCGCGCCAAGCCGCTCCGCCGCGCGCTCGAACGCGCGCACATAGGGCGCAAGACGGCTCGCGGTGCCGCGCTCGCGTGTTTCGGTCTGCTGACGATAGCGCTCCGTGGCCTCGGCGATCACGGCTTGCGCGTGCGCCGCGTCGGTGAGACCGGGCGCGGGCCGCGCGAAGAAAAAGCCCTGCACGAAGTCGGCATTGCACGAGAGCGCGAGCTGCGCCTCCTGCTCCGTCTCCACGCCCTCGATCAGCACCAGCTTGCCGGCCTCGTGCAACAGCGCGACGAGCGCGGGCAGCGTCGCGGCCATGTCGGCGCGATGCGCGGCGTGCAGCAGCATGATGCGATCGAGCTTCACGATGTCGGGATTGAGCTGCCATACGCGGCCGATGTCGACATGGCCCGCGCCGAAGTCGTCGAGCGCGACGAGAAAGCCGCGCTCGCGAAACTCGGCCACCGCGTGCGCGAGCGCGTCGAGATCGGTGGCCTCGGCTTCGAGCACTTCGAGCACGACGCGTCGCGGCGGCAAGTCGAGTCGCCCCAGATTCGCCAGCAGCGCCGCCGCGTGATACGGCTCGATCAGCGTGCCCGGATGCACGTTGAGAAAAAGCCATTCGCGCTCGGCGCCCAGCAACGCGAAGTTCTCCAGATGCAGCGCCTGTGCGAGCCGGTCCACCTGGAGCACCTCGCCCACGCGCGCGGCCTGGCCGAATACGTCGAGCGGCGAGATGGGCCGGTCGAGCGCGTCGTGCGCGCGCAGGAAACCTTCATAGCCGATCGCGCGCATGTGCGAGAGGCTGAATACCGGCTGGAACACGCTCGTGAGCGTGAGCTCGCCATGTTGTGCGCTATAGCGCTCTAGCCCCGACGCGACGCTCAGATCGAAGCCGTGCGGCGCGGTGGCCGCCCTGTCCTGTTGCTCTGTAATCATGCTTTCCTCTTCGCGCAAGTTGATCGCCGCGGCTCGCGTGCCGGCGGTCCCTGCGTTGCGCCTCCGGTGGCCATCAAGCAAGGTCCGTGCGCACGCGCGCCACGTCCCGCCGCGACCCGGCACGCATCGAAGCGCGCCCCATCGCCCGCGCCCATGCGCGGTCTGCGGGCATAGGGCTCACTGAAGCCCACCGAGGCCCACGCGGACGCACCAAATTCGTGCATGAGGCCCGCCCGCTTCTGCTCCTGCATGACGAGGCGCGCTTTATCCGGGCATGCGCCGCCGCTGCCGGCTTCGCGGCGCCCAGGCCGCCCTCGGGCTACACTGTCCGCCAGCCGCCGCCTGCCTCGCCAGGCACTTCAGCATCCGTTCGCAACGCTTCCGCATTAAAGGGACGCACCGCGCCCCCGCCTTACCCCATCGATGGAAACCATTTTCACCGTTCTCATTCTGCTCCTTGCCGTGGCGCTTTCGGGCATCATCGTGCGCCTGTTGCCCGTCAAGCTGCCCCTGCCGCTCGTGCAGATCGCCATCGGCGCGTTGCTCACGTTTCCGCGCATCAATCCGCACGTGACGTTCGATCCCGACATCTTCATGGCGCTGTTCATTCCGCCGCTGCTGTTCGCGGACGGCTGGCGCATCCCCAAGCGCGAATTCTTCATGCAGCGCCGCGCGATCCTGATGCTCGCGCTCGGCCTCGTGCTGCTCACCGTGGTGGCTGTGGGCTATTTCGTGCACTGGCTCGTGCCGCAGATCTCGCTGCCGGTGGCCTTCGCGCTCGCCGCCGTGCTCTCGCCCACCGACGCCGTGGCGCTCTCCGCCATCGCCGGCAAGGACAAGATTCCCGCGCAGCTCATGCACATCCTCGAAGGCGAGGCGCTGATGAACGACGCGTCGGGCCTCGTCGCGCTCAAGTTCGCCGTGGCCGCTGCGCTCACGGGCTACTTCTCGCTGCGCGCCGCCACGCTCAGCTTCTTCGTGATCGCGGCGGGCGGGCTCGCCGTGGGCGCGGCGATCGGCTGGCTGTTCAGCTTCGCGTCGTCGCGCTTTCTCGGCGTGACCGACGAGGGCGACCCCGCGCCCGGCGTCGTGATGACCCTGCTGATTCCGTTCGCCGCGTACCTCTTCGCCGAGCATCTCGAAGTCTCGGGCGTGCTCGCCGCCGTAGCCGCGGGGATGATGATGAACTACACGAGCGTAGCGCACATGGGCCCGGTGTCCTCGCGCGTGCGCACGAGCAGCACCTGGTCGATGATCGAATTCGTCTTCAACGGCATGGTGTTCACGCTGCTCGGCCTGCAGTTCCCGGGCATTCTCGGCAAGGCGCTGCTCGACGCGCATCACACGAGCAACGTGCAGATGCTGCGTCTGCTCGGCTATATCGCCGCGGTGCTAGTGGCGCTCTATGCGATGCGCTTCGGCTGGGTGTGGCTGCTGCGCTGGGTGGCGAGCCGCGGCGCCGCGCGTCACGGCGTGGCCAACGCGGTGCCGGGCCTGCGCACCGTGGCGATCACGACCGTGGCCGGCGTGCGCGGCGCGGTCACGCTCGCGGGCGTGCTCTCGCTGCCCGTGGCGCTCGAGAGCGGCGCGCCGCTGCCGGGCCGCGACAGCGCCATTTTCATCGCCTCGGGGGTGATTCTCGCGTCGCTGCTGGTGGCGATCGTCGGGCTGCCTCTGCTGCTGCGCGGCGTGAAGCGCGGCGCGCATCCGGCGCATGCCGCCGAGGAGCGCGCGGCGCGCACGCAAGCCGCGCAGGCCGCGATTCGCGCCGTGGATGCGCTGCACGAGAAGGCGACCGAGGACATGGACGAATCGCAGGCCGCCTACGCCGCCGACGTCACGGCGCGCGTGATGGACACTTACCGCCGGCGCCTCGCGACGCTCGACGCCGACCGCGACCGCGCCAAGCACGCGCGACAGGCGGAAGCGCTCGAATTGCAGATGCGCCTCGCGGCCATGCGCGCCGAACGCGCGACGCTGCTCGATCTGCGCAACCGGCAGACGATCAACGACGAAACGCTCGCGAAGCTCATGCGTGAAGTGGATCTTTCAGAGACGGCGATGACGACGCGCGGGCGGAATCGGGGATAGGCGTCGATGGAGCGAAGGCGCCGCGCCTTGATCGACCGGCGACCGGCCTTAAACCGTGCCTTAAACCCGCCTCAAACCGCCGCTTCCTGCGCCGGCTTCTTGCGCAGCAGCGCATAGAGGATGATCGCGCCAAAGGTCGCAGTGCCAATGCCGCCGAGCCCGAAATTGCCGAGCTTGAGCGAGAAGTCGCCCGCGCCGAGCACGAGCGTGACGGCGGCCACGATCAGGTTGCGGTTGTCCGAGAAGTCGACCTTGTTCACGACCCAGATGCGCGCGCCCGTCACGGCAATGAGGCCGAACACGACGATGGACACGCCGCCGAGCACTGGCCCTGGAATCGTCTGGATCACGGCGCCGAACTTCGGCGAGAAACCGAGCACGAGCGCGATGAGCGCGGCGATCACGAACACGAGCGTCGAATAGATCCTGGTGACGGCCATCACGCCGATGTTCTCGGCATAGGTCGTCACGCCCGTGCCGCCCGAGAAGCCCGAAACGATCGTGGCCAGTCCGTCGCCGATGAACGCGCGGCCCACGTAGCGGTCGAGGTTATGGCCGGTCATCGCGGAGACGGCCTTGATGTGGCCGAGATTTTCGGCGACGAGGATCACGGCGATGGGCACGAGCATCGTCATCGCGTGCGGATCGAACACGGGCGCGCTGAACTTCGGCAGGCCGAACCAGGCGGCGTTCGCGACGATCGCGAAGTCGATCGGCTTGCCGAGGCCCATGCCGTTGGTCACGATCGCATAGATCGCGTAGGCGATGGCGAGCCCCACGAGAATCAGGAGACGCTGGAGCATGCCGCGCGTGAAGACGGCCACGCCGCCCACGCAGAGGATGGTGACTAGCGCCATCCACGAATCGAACTGCGAGGCGCTCACGCCCTTCACGGCGATGGGCGCGAGATTCAGGCCGATCACGGCCACGATCGCGCCGGTCACGACGGGCGGCATGAGCGTCTCGATCCACGCCGTGCCGATGACCGAGACGAGCACGCCGATCAGCGCGTAGACCACGCCGCACGCGATGATGCCGCCGAGCGCAACCGGGATGTTCGTGTTCGGCCCATGGCCGCCATAGCCCGTGACCGCGATCACGAGGCCGATGAACGCGAAGCTCGAGCCGAGATAGCTCGGCACGCGTCCGCCGACGACGAGGAAGAACAGCAGCGTGCCGATGCCCGACATGAAAATGCACAGGTTCGGATCGAAGCCCATGAGCAGCGGCGCGAGCACCGTCGAGCCGAACATGGCGACGACGTGCTGGACGCCCATCGCGACCATCTGCGGCCAGGGCAGGCGCTCGTCGGGCGCGACGACACTCTTCGCGGTGCTCGCCTGCGCGCGCCAGCGGGGGAAGTACGAATCGGACATGGGGGCTCCTCTTGTGCCGGGGTTGACCGTCTGCACCGGTGACTGCGTTGGCTGCCGGCGTGGTCTGGTTTTGTCTTTTTGAGGGGAGAAATCACGCGCGAGTGTACGGAGCCGCAAACGACGTGGCAAGGCGGACGTGCGGCTGTGGACCAGACGAAACAGCGCGCCGCGCATGCGGAACGCATGGAGGCCGCAGCGCGCAAAGCCACGCCGGACATGCGTTTCGGACTACTCCTATATCGGCGGAGAGACCCCGGCGTTAGACTTCATTTACTGCGTGACCCCATGACAGTTCACGCAGAGGTTGTAAATGTAAACTCTCCGACTTCCCGCTCATGCCCCTGTGGCCTGAGCGGCTTTTTTTTGCCCGGGTATTTTTGTGGCCTCCTGCCGGCGGCAGCCGGCGCGCCTCATGACGAAGCCGCGCCGGCTGGTTGCGGCCTCAAGCAAATGCGCCCTGCGCCAGTTCCCGCACGTAATCGCGCACGCCCTCGGGCCAGTCCACGCTCCATGCTTCGAAGCGCGCACGCTCGCCGGCGTACAGTGCACGCAGCGCCTCCTCATAGCCGGGCAGATTGCCCGCCAGCGCCGTCATGAACCGGTGCACCGCCTCTCGCGACGCCCGCACGCGGTCCTTCGCCTCGCTCGCATGACGAGCATGATCCACGAGCCGTCGCAGCACGACCGATGCGCCGCCCGGCTGCGCCGCCAGCCAATCCCAATGGCGCGGCAGCAGCGTCACCTCGCGCGCCACCACGCCGAGCCTGGGGCGGCCCCGGCCGCGCGGCGTTTCTTCGCCGGGCTCATCTGGCTGCGCGGGTTCGCTATCTTCGGCACGTGCTTCCCATGCCGCATCGGCGGCGACGCGCGCGGCCACGTCGGCGGGCCGGCCGCGCAAATCGAATTCCACCGGTCTTGCGTCGCGGTCGTCGAATATCAGCACCGAGGCGGTCTCGCCGCCTTCCAATGCCGCCTTCACCGCCAGCGCCACGTCGAGCGGCGCGCCGCGCGCGATCAGCCGCGTGCCTGAAAAAGCGGTAACGCCCGTGCCTTGGGGCGCGGGTCCTTGGATCGCTGCCATGATTGGCTCCTATGTCGAATCATGACGCAAATATTACCCGGGTAAATTTTGACGCGCAATATTATCCGGGTGAAATTTGATTGCGCTCAGGTTGGTGGCATTGCGGCTTGAGCGGCGTGGGAACGCGTCATCCGTCACGCAGGCCGACGATCGCGCCCGCCTCGATCCACATGCGCCATTGGCTCGCGAAGTCGAAAGCCTCGTCGATGGCGAACGCGCATTCGAGCGCTTCGTCGAGCGTCGCGCCGCGTTGCAACGCCACGAATGCCTCGTGGGCGGCCTGTGTGTGCGCAAGCGCTGCGGGACGCCAGCGCGGACGCACGACGAGCGTCCAACAAGGCGTATCGATGTGTTCGGGCCAGGCGTTGCGGCTTTTGTCGTCGTGGTTTTTATCGTCGGCTTTGGTGTCGGCGTGCTGATGCGCGCACCAGATCGCGAGCGCCGCATAGCGCGAGGCCAGCGCGGCACAGGCCGGATGCACGGCAAGCCGCGCCGACAAGAGACGCTCCGCGCCGATTGCTTGCCACTGCGCCGGGGTGAGCGGCTCCGCATCGGCGGCGAAGGCTGCGACGTGCAGCGCCCATTCGAGACGCGCGACGTCGCCGAAATACGCATAGCGCGCGTCGGTCTCGTAGCGTTCGATGAAGGCCGGCAGCGCCGCGCCGAAGCGATTCAGATCGGCGTCGCGCGAAGGATGGGCGCGCGCATAGGCGAGCGCGAGCGCGTCGAAGTACGCATCGCCCACGAGCGCCGCGAGCACCGGATACGCGCTCGCAAGCGCGGCGCGCCGTGACGCACGCACGTTGCCGCGATAGAGACCCAAACGCTCTTGCAAGGCCGCGTTGGGAGCCGCGGGCAGAAGGTGGCCGGCAAGCGCGATATCGGTGGAGGGGTCGTAGAGCATTGCGGCGAAGGCCTCCTGCAGCGACGCGAGCGATTCACCGGCACTCATGTGTGCACCTGCACACCCGCGCGGGAATCGCGTGCAATGCGCGTCATGCACTCGCGCGCGAGCCGCGCTTCGTCGAGGAGTACATCGAGCGGCGGCACGGCGGTGTCCCATTCGATCAGCGTGGGCACCGCGCCGAAGCGGCGTAGCGCGGCCTCGTAAAGCGCCCAGACTTCAGGCGCGACGCGCGAGCCGTGATCGTCGATCACCGCCGCCGCCGTCACGCGATGCCCCGCGAGGTGCAGTTCGCCCACCGCCTCGCGTGGCAACGCGGCCATGGCCGCGAGCGCGCCCTCGCCGTGATTGCACTGGTTCACGTAGAGATTGTTCACGTCGAGCAGCACGCCGCAGCCCGTGCGGCGCGCGAGCTCCGCGAGAAAGGCCGTCTCGCCGTAGGCATCACCGCGAAAACGCACGTACGTGGAGACGTTTTCGATCAGCACGCGCTGGCGCAGCGTGTCCTGCATCTGCGCGACGCGAGCGCCTAGATGATCGAGCGACGCCTGCGTGAGCGGCATCGGCAAAAGATCGTGAAGTGCTGCATGGGGCGTCGCGCCCCAGCAAAGATGTTCGGAGACGAGCGCGGGCTCGATGCGCTCGACCAGCCGCTTCAGACGCGCGAGATGCGCTTCATCGAGCGGCGCCGCCGAGCCCAGCCCGAGGCCCACGCCGTGCAAGCTCACCGGCAGATCGCGGCGCACCGTTTCGAGCACGTGCAGGTCGTAGCCGCCGTCGCCGAAATAGTTTTCGCTGTGCACCTCGACCCAGCCGACCGGCGGCGGCGCGTCCATGAATGCACCATAGTGCGCGTGACGCAAGCCGATGCCGACGCCTTGTGCCGGACTCGGCGTATGCGCGGGCGCTTGCATCATCGTGCATGTGCCGCGAGTGCGCTCGCGGCGCAGATCGCGCCGAGCCTTGCCGCGCCACGCATTTCGCTGCTCATTTCGCTTCTCTTGTTGCGACTTATTTTTCCGGCGTGCCGCCGAGCTTTTCGCAGGTGCCCTTCGGCATCGTCTTGAAGTCGCCCTTGTCGTGATCGACCTTGGCCTGACCCGCGCAATCGTGCACGCCGGTCTTGCTCGCGCAATCGTTCTGGCCAGCCTTGGCGACGCCATAGCAGTTCACGGTATCGTCGGCGTGCGCGACACCCGCGGCTGCAAGACCCGCCAGCGCGGCGGCAATCACGGCCTGACGGCCGAGCGCGTTTTTCATGGGAAATCTCCTCGAAGGTTTACCGGCATGCATGAGCCGCAACGGCCACGTCACGCGCGACCTCGTGCGCATTATTTTGCCTCACCGCCGGGCACGCGGATGCACGAACGCACAGGGTGCGGAATTGGCATCCGCGCAATCGGGCCAACGACTGGATACGGCGGCCGCCACCCGCTCCGGCTGCAATTATCTTCATTCTTGTAATGATGTTTGCCGTATCTCGATATTTATCTTCGAAGTGCACTGCAATAAAGTTCTATCAACGGATCGAACAAAGCGATTGTTACGATCTGAATGATAAATTTTGGAGGTTAGTAACCATGAAGACCCTGATTGCTGCAGCGCTTGCCGCTACCGTTCTTGCCGCCCCCGCTCTCTCGTTCGCTCAAGAAAGCCAGCCGGTGACCCGCGCCCAGGTGCGCGCAGAACTCGTACAACTCGAAAAGGCCGGCTATCGCCCGGGCCTCTCGAGCCCGTACTACCCGGAAGACCTGCAAGCCGCGCAAGCGAAGGTCGCGCAACAGGACGCAACGGTTGAAGCGACGGCCTACGGCGCGTCGACGAACGGCTCGACGCAAGCCGGCAACCGCGTGACGCCGAACGCCAAGTCGGTCTACTTCGGCCAGTAATCGCGGTCGGAGGCAGCGCCCCGCCCCGGCGGCGCGCTGCGAAAGAACACCAGACGGGCCCGCTCTCGATGGAACTTGAGAGCGGGCCCGTTAGTCTTTGTGCAAACAAGTTAGTGAACGTCGCTTCGCGCAACGCGCGGGGTGCCCCCTGGAAACCTCCGCCGCCGGTAATCCGGCGGCTTGCCCGGGCACTCGTTGCCCGGGCCTTTTTCCACTCCCCTGTTCCGCTCGTCGTGGCCCTGGCGTGGCACTCATCCGCCTTAACGGATCGCGCCACGCAACACGAACGCCCGCCCTTTCGCGCTTTCCGTCGCCTTCCCGCCCCGTCCGCCGGTTACTCCGTGGAAACGGTATCGGCGCACACACCGCTTTGCGCGGAGTCCGCGCGCTTGAGCCGCGCAAGGCGCGCGCTCGTCGCCTGGACCAGCATGGCGACCGCGGCCGCTTCGATGAACGCCCATGTCGACGCCTGACGTTGCAGCCCCAGCGACAGCACGAGACAGAACGCCGCGAATCCGAAGCGCCCGAGCACCATCCCGCGCAGCAACGCGATGACGAACGCCGGGCCGTGCGCGCGATGCGACGACACCGCCAAGACGCTGCTGAGCAGCGGAAACACCGCGAATAGCCCGCTCCATACGGGACCGAGGCTCGTGGACATCGCCGTGACGGCCAGCGTGAGCGCGGCGCCCGCCGCCATGCGGCCGGCGAGATCGGTGCGCGTGAGCGGCGCGCCGGCGGCGACCACGGTGCTGCGCGGCAGGAAGGTCTGGCCGAAGAGCGTCGCGGCCAGCGCCACGCCGAGCGCCCACGGCCACGACACCGGCAGGCGCGACAACACGCACGCGGCGGCGAACCAGGCGGCCAGCCCCGCCGCGAGCGCAAACCACCAGGGCCGCGCGCGGCACGTCCATGCGTAGGCGAAATTGAACGATTCCGAAGCGAGGATCGCGTAAAGCGAGAGCGTGGCGGCGCGCGCGCCGAACGCATCGCCGTGCTGCATCACGAGCAGCCAGAGAATGGGGCCCGCGATCACGGGCAAGCCCGCGAGCCAGCCCGCGACCTTCGGCCCCCAGTGCTTGCCGGCCATCGAAACGAACAGCAGGAAGAGCGGGACGAGGGTGAGCTTGAGCGCGAGCATCGGGACGGAAGACGGCGATGAAGAGAGAACGGCCGATGGTAGCAGCGCATCCGGCGATGCGCTGGCCGGCTTTGCGCTGATCCGCTTCGCGCCGGCCTTCCTTCTTTCCTTCTGGTCGCGCGGCGCGGCCGGCGCGCGACCCACGCGCTTTAGAAGCGGTGGCGGATTCCCGTGGCGACCACGAGCTGGTTGCGACCGCTCGCAGGATCGAACGCATTGATGGCCGCGGGCGCGCCCGCCGTCGCGCGCTGATAGATCGTCTCGGCGTAGACGTCGGTGCGCTTCGAAAGCTGATAGACCGCCTGCACCGCGCCCTCGTGCCAGTGCGCCGCCGATGCCTTCGTGTAGACGTACATGCCCGCGAGCGACACGGTCGGCGTGACCTGCCACACCGCATTGACCTCGTAGTTGCTGAAGGCGACGGACGGCAGCCCCGCGTCGCTATCCGCATCGACGACACCGGTCTGGATCGCGCGCGACCACGCGGCACCGAGCGTCACGTCGCCGATCACGTAGCTCGCGCCCACGCCGATGGTGTCCTGCTTGCCGACGAACGTGTCGATGACCGAGTTTGCCGCGTCGTCCGCGCCCGGCAGCGCGAACGGTTCGTACGCGCCCGTGCCGTTCGCGCCGCGGCCATTGTTGTGCAGCCACGCGACGCCCGCGCTGAAAGCGCCGCCCGAGTAGTTCGCGCCGAGGCTGTAGGCGCGGTTGTCGGCGAAGCGGCCCGCGCCGTTCGAGAACGCGTACATGCCGCCGAACGTGAAGCCGCCGAAGTTCGGGCTCGCGTACTTGATGGAGTTCGCGGCGAGGTAGGTGTTGTTGGCGTTGTCGTTGTCGAAAGGATGCGCGAACGCGGTGCCGCCCGCGCCGCCCGTGAGCGTGAACGGCGCGAAATAGTCGTGGACCGAGTCGTACTGGTGGCCGAGCGTGACCGTGCCGAACGACTCCGATTCGAGGCCGACGAAGTACGGGTGATCGTTGAACCCCTCGCCATTGGCGAGCGAGAAGCCACGCTCGAGCGTGAAGATCGCCTTCATGCCGCCGCCGAGATCCTCGCTGCCTTGAAGGCCCCAGAAGCTGCCGTCGATGAGACCCGAGGTGAGCTGGTATTGCGCGTGGCCGCCGACGTTATTGGCGTAGGCGAGGCCGGCGTCGATCTCGCCATAGAGCATGACGCTGGATTGAGCCTGCGCGGACGCGCTCAGGCAAGTGAGAGTGACGGCGCAGGCAGCGGCAAGCGCAGCCTTCTTGTGCGAGGGGCTGGTCATGAGTGGTGCTGAACGGTGAGTTGTGTTTTTTGCGGCTGGGGGTGTGCGAGAGTGCTTATGTGCGCGCGCGGCCCGGGTACCTTGCTGACGTGTGAAATATTAGTAAGGAATGTAGGCTGGATGCAATGTTTGTTTTGTCAGTCGACGGGATTTGCTGGAAAGCGATGGGGATGCGCAACGGTGGGGTTGATGTGGCAGGAGGCTTGTGATGCGGGGGTTTGAGGTGGTGGGTGGGTGCGCCGGGTTTGGTTTGATGCCTGGTTTGACGCCTGGTTTGACGCGCGCGAAGGGGCTCGCGGCGCAGCGGGGGTGCTGCGTCGCTGGTGGGTTTGTTGGGGTTCGCTGGCTGGCTGTTAGTTGCGATTTTATCGGCTAGTAGCCGCTGGTTACCAGCGAAAGCACCGATAGGTCGGGATGCGTGCCCTCGATAATGCTTCGCCCTACTCCGGCCGCTTCTTCAACCGCCTCCCGCTCGCTGCGGAAAGTCTCGTCGCCGTCTGGGTGGTACTGGACAGAGTGGCCCGGAAGCGAGATGTCCGCGCCTGGGTGGCAGACGTAGGCCGTGTACGTATAGCGCGTGCCGCCTTCCTCGGCCGGCATGGCGCTGACGTGGATCTCGAAACCTTCGTAGTCGACTTTTTGAGTCTCAAGCTGGGTGGTGGGCATGGTGGCCTACTCCTCTGCATGGGTCGGGCGGGTGGCCCGGGTTCATTAAGTCAAGTTTAGGTTATTGGGCTGGGGTGGTTTGGTGCGGTGCGGGGAGTGGTTCGGGTTGCTGTCACCTAGAATCGGGGTTGGCTGATTGCTCTATTGACCTGTGTCTTTTACGACTTTCTGGAGGTGGAGATGCCTACGGGTACTGTTCGAATTCATCGTGTTTTCGCCGCGCCTCCTGAGAGGGTTTATCGCGCGTTTCTTGATGCCGCTGCACTCGCCAAATGGCTGCCGCCGAATGGGTTTACTGGCACCGTGCATCAGCTCGATGCGGTTGTTGGTGGGAGGTATCGGATGTCTTTTACTAATTTTACTAATGGAGTTAGTCACTCGTTTGGTGGGGAGTATCTCGAACTCGTGGCTAATGAGCGGATTCGGTATACGGGCGTTTTTGAGGATTCGAATCTGCCCGGGGTTATGGAGACTACTGTTTCGCTGAGAGCTGTGTTTTGCGGGACGGAGATGAATGTCGTGCAGGAAGGAATTCCGGAAGTTATTCCGGTTGAGGCTTGTTATCTTGGGTGGCAGGAGTCGGTGGCACTGCTTAAGACGCTGGTGGAGGCGGAGATTCGGGAGGCTTAGAAATGTGTGCCCCGGCGATGGCCGGGGGCGTTGTTTGTCGCTCTCTTCAGTCCTGTGTAATAACAAGTCTTCCGTGTTGGACTTCGACTTTTACTCGGCGCCCTGCTTCGAAACCCGCGAGTTCCAGCCATCGGCCGGCAAGCTTGATCCAAGGGTATAGAGGCGGTTCCGTGCGAGTTCGCGCGTTGATGCGACGATAACGCCAAGACTGCTGAATGGTTACGTGACGCACGGGATGTGCGTGCAATGCATTAAGATTGGCGTCAGCCATGGTCAACTCCTGTGATGAGTTGGTTGTGGTTAGCGGGCTGTGAGTGCTGGTAACACTCATGGCCCGCGCTTTGTTTACGGCCTTGAAACTCCTTTTATTGCTCTGCTTGTGCGAGCACGGTGTCTAACATTTGTGAGATGAACTGCTGTTTGATCTTCGGTAACCGCTCCATGGCTGCGAGCTGCTGCTGTAGTCGCAGACATTCCGACATGTTTGCCGTCCCAGTAAACGGCGGGTTTTCCCATTTGTTCGTCGAACGGCAGTGTTAACAGGTCAGCGAGCGCAGGCAGCATGGACACTGGAGTGCGTGAACGTCCGCATTCGTAATGGGCCAGTGTTTGCTGCCCAATGCCGAGCGCATCAACCAGTTTCTGCTGGGCCTTGCGCGCGATGGCTGCGCGCCGTTCAAGTAGTCTAATTACAACAATAGCACGGCGCCATGAAAATCCGATTGATTTTACTCAATTTAGGAGTTCGATATTTTTTTATTAAAAAATTCTCATCTGCGCCGCGAGTCCGTCAGTTATTTATTTTTTTGAGACCTGATTCCGCTATCGCCATTATTTAATCGCCCCGCCAATAACTTGTATTTGTGGATATTTAAATATCAGATCAGAGGGACGAAAAACCGAACAGCATCGGACTCGGTGTGCGCAGGCCAAACGCATCGAGAAAAAATTTTTAAACGTATGCGTGTCCGTATTAGGCGGAGGAGGATCGAACTCCTGACCTTCGCATTGCGAATGTAAAAACATCCCTAGAAAATACAATGGTTGTAGCGCCATTTTCGATTATTTGCCACAATCCTGCCACACCCAGTACGAGCGAGAATCGAGAAATGCCAACCATCCGCAAGCGCGGGCAGTTCCAATGGGAGGCGCAGGTCCGCCGACGCGGCTACCCAGCGCAAAGCAAAACGTTTAACACCAAGGCCGAGGCAGAAGCCTGGGCCAATATGATCGAATCGGAAATGTCGCGCGGCGTATGGGTCAGCCGCAGTGAGGCAGAAGCGACAACGCTCCATGAGGCGCTGAAACGTTATGAGCAGGAAGTATCGCTGTCAAAGAGAGGGGCCGCGCAGGAGATTTCCGTCCTAAAGACGTACATGGGGATTGCCCTAGCGAGACGACCGTTAGCCACGATCCGTAGCGCGGATGTCG